>CACZOE010000153.1 GCA_902782695.1 uncultured Lachnospiraceae bacterium
CTTAGGAATAAATCTTTAATCTCTTTTTCTACGTTGTTAATAACAATCACTTCCATAGTAATCCTCCTTTATAGCTCTGATTAGAGTCTTTACATAGTAAAAACCGTATTAATAAAACCTTATGTCTAATTATAACTGGAAAGTCGCAACAAAAGCGTAACAAATATAATAATAATCAGGATTTTTTTAAGAATAAAAATTAGTTAGAAAAAAACAATTTGACAGAGTCCGTTTTACATGTTAGATTGTTATTCGTAAATCCCATGGGGGAGTAGCAAGCGTGTAACGTAGCAAGTCAACATACTGACTTTTTGGTCTGGCTTGTTTTAAATTGCGAGACTCATGTATAGTTCATAGTGTAAAGCTGTACATGAAGTTTATATTTTGTAAGTATACCCAAGTATAGTTTTACTGTGCTTGGGTTTTATTATGTTCAAAGGAGTTTAAAAAGTGGGTTTATTTGAATTATTTCTTCTGTCCATTGGTCTTGCAATGGATGCTTTTGCTGTGTCCATATGTAAAGGACTGGCAGTTAAGAAAGTAACAGCTAAGGAGTATCTGCTGTGTGGAATCTGGTTTGGTTCCTTTCAGGGGATAATGCCACTGATAGGTTATCTGGTTGGTTCACGATTTGAGAAGCTTATCAGTGTAGTGGCTCCCTGGGTGGCTTTTGCGCTACTGAGTCTGATCGGAGGCAACATGATCAAGGAGGCGTTCGCACCCCCTGAAGAAGTGAAGCCGGAATTTGACGTGAAAACAATGTTTATGATGGCGGTTGCAACCAGTATAGATGCACTGGCGGTGGGAATTACATTTGTGGCAGTTCCTGTAAAAGTATTTGCAACAGCCGGAATTATAAATGTGCTCGTCGCAGTACTTATGATAGCTGTTATCACCTGTATCATTTCGATGATGGGTGTAAAGATTGGACATATATTTGGTATGCGATATAAGTCGGGTTCTGAAATAATGGGGGGAACCATACTTATATTCATCGGTCTTCGTTCCCTTATTACGCACCTGGATAAATCTGAAGCGTTGTCTGATACAGAAATCATTTTCGGAATGCTGATTCCTCTGATAGGAACTCTTCTGGGAGCTGCTATCGTATATGCTAAAAAGAATGAGATTACGGATAATATAAGAATGATTCTTGTGGGAGGTGCCTCAGGAATCATGATATCAATTGCCGTATGGGGAATGATCGAACCGGCGGTTATGGGATTAAAATCTAGCACCAGATATGGAATTATTTCTGTAGTCATATGTTTTTGCGGGGGTGTTATATTTCAATACATCCTGGACCTTATCGTTCCCCACACACATGCCTATTCAAATATAACTGAAGGACTGAAGAGTAAGCTGGATAATGATATGAAAGTTATGCTTTCAGAGGTTATTCATCATATACCGGAGGGAATAGCTCTGGGAGCTGTCTATGCCGGACATTTCCTGAAAATAGAATGGATTTCTGTATCTACGGCCCTTGTACTTGCATTAGCCATAGCAGTTCAGAATATTCCAGAGGCGCTTTTTGTATCACTTCCGATACGTGAACATGGTACTAATACAGGTAAGGCCTTTTTTATGGGAATAGTTTCGGGGGTTCCCATACCACTGCTTGGAATAATCACAGTTATTATTTCACTGCTTTTCCCAACTATACTGCCATATGTCATGGCATTGGCCGGAGGTGCGTTGATATATGTTACCATGGAAGAAATACCTTTACTTGCTACAAAGAAGGAAAATGATAAGGGGGCTTTTGCCTTTGTTCTAGGTTTTGCAATTGTAATGTTTATGATATTCTTCTGATAAATTTTTCGTATATTTATGATATTTAAGCTGCCTTAAGAGGCAGCTTTTTAAATACTCTTGACAAATACCCTATAGGGGTATATATTGGTGAATAGTTAATATACCCAGTGGGGGTATATTGTTTAGGAGGAAGCCTTATGTCGAAAGATAAGAATAGTGAAATCGAAAAGCTTGATATAAATAAGGATATAGATAAAACGAAAGAAGTACAGGAAGGATGCCCATACTGCTCTGGAAAACACAAGGACAGAGATGAAAAAGAAAGAAAAGATCTGATGAACAGACTTAAGAGGATTGAAGGTCAGGTTAGGGGCGTTGAAAAAATGCTTGAAAATGACGCTTATTGTACGGACATATTGATTCAGGTATCCGCTATAACCAGTGCACTTAACAGTTTTAATAAAGTTCTTCTCGCAAACCATATGAAAACCTGTGTGGCAGAAAATATTCGTGAGGGGAATGATGAAGTCATCGATGAGCTTGTAGCTACATTACAGAAACTTATGAAATGATACACTGAAATATGAGAATTGCTTTAGCAATGAAGGTGAAATATGGAACAATATAACGTAACCGGAATGAGCTGTGCTGCCTGTCAGGCAAGAGTTGAGAAGGCTGTAGCTGCTGTCGAGGGAGTCGAGAGCTGTGCTGTAAGTCTTCTTACAAATTCCATGGGTGTCCAGGGAAGTGCATCTCCGGAAAATATAATAAAAGCAGTTGAGGCTGCGGGATATGGGGCGACTCTGAAACAATCAAAGGATGTAAGATCTGTTTCCGCGGGTATAGAGGATTCTCTTAAGGATACCGAAACTCCTAAGCTAAAGAAACGACTTATAGCCTCGGTGATCCTTCTTATTCCACTTATGTATGTTTCTATGGGACATATGCTTTGGAACTGGCCGCTTCCCGGATTTTTAGATGGGAATCATGTGGCAATGGGTATATATGAACTACTGATTTCCGGATTGATAATGGTAATAAATCAGAAGTTCTTTATAAGTGGATTTAAGGGACTGATACATAGATCTCCCAATATGGATACTCTGGTAGCTCTGGGAGCTACTTCTTCATTTGCCTATAGTGTTTATGCCCTTTTTGAGATGACCTGGGCGGTAATGGCTGATAATACTGAGCAGGTCATGTACTATATGGATCAATTCTATTTTGAATCGGCTGCTACTATTCTTACTCTGATAACAGTGGGTAAAACCCTGGAGGCAAAATCGAAGGGGAGGACTACAGACGCATTAAAATCCCTTATGAATATGGCTCCTAAGACCGCAGTGATTCTGGATGGAGATACGGAGAAAACAGTATCTGTTGACGAAGTAAGAGTTGGAGACAGATTTGTAGTAAGACCTGGAGATAGCATACCCGTAGATGGTATAGTGATTGAAGGAGAGAGTGCAGTGAATGAATCTGCACTTACGGGAGAAAGTGTTCCGGTAGAAAAACAGATAGGTGACAAAGTATCAGCGGCAACTATTAATACTTCCGGATATATGATATGTGAAGCTTCAAGAGTTGGAGAGGATACTACACTTGCCGGAATAATCAGAATGGTAAGTGATGCCGCTGCAACAAAAGCTCCTATTGCAAAGATAGCAGACACGGTATCAGGATTTTTTGTACCGGCAGTTATATGTATAGCTGTTATTACATTTATTGTATGGACTTTAGTGGGGCAGACTTTGGGATACTCGATAGCAAGGGCGGTATCTGTTCTGGTAATCAGTTGTCCATGCGCTCTTGGACTGGCGACACCTGTTGCGATAATGGTTGGAAATGGTGTTGGGGCCAGGACAGGAATACTCTTTAAGACAGCTGCCATCCAGGAGCTGACGGGAAAGGCTGAGATAATAGCACTTGATAAAACCGGAACTATTACTACAGGAATCATGCAGGTGACAGACATTTATCCCGTGGGGGAAATAAGTAAAGCTGAGCTTCTTGAAGCTGCCTATTCGCTGGAAGTAAAAAGCGAACATCCTATTTCGAAAGCCATAGTGAGTTATGCTGAGAGTAGCGAAACTAAGCTGCTGGAAACAAGCGAGTTTGAAGCTTTATCCGGAAATGGACTAAAAGCAAAACTAGGTGGAAAAATCTATGCAGGCGGAAGTGCTAAGTTTATTTCAGGGCTTGTGAATGGAATCAGTGATAAGCAGAAGACTCTGATCAGTGATTTATCAGCACTGGGAAAGACACCAATTCTTTTTGCCAGAGATAAAGAGCTTATAGGAATCATAGCTGTTGCGGACACTATAAAGGAAGATTCAGCAGCTGCTATAGCTGAGCTGCAGAATATGGGAATTCATGTGGTAATGCTTACAGGTGACAATGAGATAACTGCCAAAGCCATAGCGGATCAGGCTGGTGTAGATGAAGTCGTTGCAGGTGTCCTGCCGGAGGGTAAAGAAGCTATTATCAGGGAGCTGATGACACATGGTAAGGTAGCTATGGTTGGTGATGGAATAAATGACGCACCAGCGCTTACCCGTGCAGATATCGGAATTGCTATCGGGGCAGGGACAGATATTGCGATAGATGCAGCAGATGTTGTCCTGATGAAAGGTAGTCTGAAGGATGTGGCGGCAGCTATAAGAATATCCAGAGCTACATTAAAAAACATTTATGAGAATCTGTTCTGGGCGTTTTTCTATAATGTAATCGGAATTCCTCTTGCGGCAGGCTGTTATGTGGCGGCATTCGGCTGGACATTAAATCCTATGTTTGGAGCGGCAGCCATGGGACTTTCAAGTTTCTGTGTAGTAACTAATGCATTGAGACTGAATCTGCTTAAGGTTTATGATTCAGGACGTGATAAGAAAGCAAAAAATGCTGTGACAGAAAATCTTATAGCGGAGAAGCAGTGTTTAGCTTCAATTAATATAATAAATGATGGAAAGGATGAAAAGGAAATGAAGATTAATGTAAATGGGATGATGTGTCAGCACTGTGAAGCACATGTTAAGAAAGCGCTTGAGGCAATTGAGGGTATTGAATCAGCAACAGCTTCTCACGAACAGAATACGGTTGTTATTACGACTTCAAAGGAAGTTGACGAAGAGCTGATAAAGGCGGCAGTAGAGGATGCCGGCTA
>CACZOE010000154.1 GCA_902782695.1 uncultured Lachnospiraceae bacterium
CAAGGTATCGAAGAAAAATAGAAGAAATAAAAATCAAATATGAAGGACATAATGTAATCATATTAAGTTTTATTAATGAAAAGGGTGCGGGATTTTTTTGCTTCGCAGAACGCATCCTCGCTATGCTCGGACCCTGGGGGCTTCTAGTTTAACGCCGCCTGCCCGCACAGGCACAAATTCATATTTAGAAAAAATATATGTTCTTGACATTCAGGCATAGAAACATTAACTTAAACATTATTACTGACGGAGTCAAGAATTTAAGTAGATATGAAATCATACATAAAAAAAATACTTGCAATTGCAATACCAATAATGCTTTCAAACCTCATATCCCAGCTGCAGATGCTTATCGACCGTGTATTCATTGGAAAGCTTTCCCTTGAATGCATGAGTGCGGTAGGGAATGCATCTACACCGCTTTGGACTACCATGAGTACCATGTTTTCACTTACAACAGGTGCGACAATCATAGTAAGTCAGGCATATGGGGCAAATGAGCTTGATAAAGCCAGAGATACATTGGCATCGCTCTTTAAATATAATAATGTACTTGGACTGGTTTTATTCCTGTTCTGGTTTCTCTGTCCGCAGGTTGCATTTAACCTGATGGGAGTAGATGAGAGCATAATCGGAATGAGTATTGACTATGCACATTACTTTGCACCAATCTTCATTCTTACGGGGATTGGTGCCTCAGTAAGCTGTATGCTGCAGGTATGTCAGAAAACGCATATCATGATATGGTATGGTGTTTCTAGGTCACTTCTGAATATTGCTTTGGATTATATCCTTATATTTGGAAATTTTGGATTCCCTGCAATGGGAGTTAAGGGTGCAGCTCTTGCTACCACCCTTGCCGAACTTCTGGGTGATATTATAGTTCTGCTTTATGTGATCATATCCAAAAATCTGATTCTGAAACCGACACTCGGTCAGATTTTAAAATCAAAAATGAGCCCGTATCTTAAGACTGTGAAGTTTGGTGTGCCTACAGCATGTGAAGATTTTGCCTGGAATTTTGGAAATATCTATCTGATATCAATGCTCAACCAGGTTTCCATAGAGGCGGCGGGCATTCATTCCATAGTATTTGGTGTGGAACTGATAGCGGTGGTTCTGATAGGTTCTATCGGAACGGCAACTCTTACTCTTTCAGGTTATGAGACGGGTCGAAAGAATGTAAAAGGAGTTTGGGATGTTGTTAAGAGTTCAATCCTGCTAAGCTGGGGAATCTCAGTTATCAACCTGATCATATTTATGGCTATCCCGACTCAGATTCTTGGTCTGTTCACAAAGGATACATCTGTAATCGCTGCGGCGCCTATTTTCCTTCTGATCGTCGGAATAGATTTATTCCCGAAGAGCGGAAATATCATTTTCGGTTCAGGAATAAGAGGATATGGCGAGCCGAGCTGGATGCTTAAAACGCAGCTATTCGGAACAGCATTTATCATACTGTTCAGCTCCATCCTCGTGCTTGGTTTCCATCGGGGAATCATCGCGATATTCTGTCTGGTAGTTATAGATGAAACTCTCAGATGTATTATAAACTTCTGGAAACTTCGACATATATATGTTCATAAGAGAAGCATGTCTTAAAGGCATGCTTCATTTTTTCTGATCTTAGAAATGCAGTTTTTTGCCGTTCATATATCCACCGATACCGTTCATGTTTTATACAGAACAGCAAAGGATTGGCTTTTTTATTTGAAATAATTGGTTATTATGAATATTTACATATAAATAAAAAAATCATATAGTATTGTTCGTTTGTTAAAAAAATGGAGAGTACTATTATGAAAAAAGATAAGCTTAAACCAATGCTTTTTAGCGTAATGAAAACCTACGATGGAAAGAAACTGATAACTGATATAGTATCGGGTATCATAGTAGCAATTATTGCACTTCCACTTTCTATCGCACTTGCTCTTGCTTCCGGAGTTGGACCGGAACAGGGTATTTATACTGCAATCGTTGCAGGTTTCATTATCTCATTTCTTGGAGGAAGCCGAGTACAGATAGCAGGGCCTACAGCGGCTTTTGCAACCATAGTTGCGGGTATCGTCGCAAAAAACGGAATGAGTGGTCTGGCTCTGGCAACAGTTCTTGCAGGTATAATCCTCATCCTAATGGGATTTCTCAGACTTGGTTCTCTTATCAGATTTATTCCCTATACCATCACTACAGGTTTTACAGCCGGAATCGCAGTAACAATCCTGGTAGGACAGATAAAAGATTTCCTTGGACTTACCTATCCAAAGGGGACAGTTACGATTGAAACCATGGAAAAGGTTAAGGCGATAGCAGAGAATATTTCAACAATTAATGTATATGCTCTTATAGTAGGTATTGTATGTCTTGCTATTCTTATCATCTGGCCATATATATCAGAAAAAATTCCTGGATCACTTATTGCAGTTATCGTAGGGATAATAATGGTTAAGTGCCTCAAGCTGAACGTTAATACTATAGGTGATCTATATACCATCAGTAACAAGCTTCCTGGTTTTACTATGCCGGATTTTTCTCTTGGAATGATCAAAAATGTAGCACCTGATGCAGTAACCATAGCTATACTTGCAGCTATTGAATCACTGCTTTCCTGCGTGGTTGCAGATGGAATGATTAATTCACATCACCGTTCAAATATGGAACTTATAGCTCAGGGAGCGGGTAATATAGGCTCGGCTCTTTTTGGTGGTATTCCTGCCACAGGCGCCATAGCAAGAACTGCAGCAAATATCAAAAATGGTGGTAGAACACCTATAGCCGGAATAGTTCATTCAATAGTTTTAGTTCTTGTATTAATTCTTCTTATGCCATATGCAGCACTTATTCCTATGCCTACCATAGCAGCCATACTTTTCATGGTGGCATACAATATGTGTCAGTGGAGGACATTTGTTCATCTTTGCAAAACTTCTCCAAAAAGTGATATAGCTGTTCTGGTGGTTACATTTATACTGACAGTTGTATTCGACCTGGTAGTAGCTATTGAGATTGGTATGGTCATGGCATGTATCCTCTTTATGAAGAGAATGAGTGATGAATCAGTTGTATCCGGCTGGAAATATTATGATCCTGAAGAGGATCCTGATGGAATCGAATTAAAAGAGATTCCAAAGCATGTTCGTATCTACGAAATATCAGGACCTATGTTCTTTGGTGATGCAGACAGACTCGCAGGAGTACATTTTAAGGACTTCACCAAGGTTATAATATTCAGAATGAGAGGGGTTCCTGCCCTTGATGCGTCAGCTATGCATGCTATGGAACAGCTGTATGACAGATGTGTAGATGCCGGAGTGCATATGGTATTTTCTCATGTAAATGAACAGCCTATGAAGACCATGGAAAAGAGTGGATTCGTAGAGAAAGTCGGAAGAGATAATTTTAGAGCACATATAGATGATGCCATCGATTGGGCTTCTAAGAATTATGGTAAATAAATATAGCAAATATAGTAAAAAAAGATGCAAATAATTAATGAGAGGTTGTCAGCTTTGGAAAAGACTAAAGGCTTTGTGGAAATCTTTAAGAAAGACTCAATTCTGTTTATATCAGGAATACTTGCTGCTATATCCTGTTTTTTTGTCAAACCAGATACAGGCTATATCGGATATATAAATTTCAGAGTATTAGCTATCCTTTTTTCGCTGATGCTTGTTGTAAGTGCATATATAAGGATAGGTACATTTGATTATTTTACAAATAAACTTTTAGGAAAGATTCACTCGGAGAAAAACATATCACTCTTTCTGGTGCTCCTGTCGTTTTTCATGAGCATGCTTCTCACAAATGATGTAACCCTTGTTACACTGGTTCCCTTTGCACTTAATGTTCTGAAGGCATTTAAAGACAGAAGAAGAACCATGTATACATTGATCCTGATGACAGTATCAGCAAATCTTGGAAGCATGCTGACACCTATAGGGAATCCTCAGAATCTGTATCTATATACAGAGTATCATATAACTCTTCTCGATTTTATAAAGCTGATGCTTCCATATAGTGCAGTATCATTGATACTTCTGGTTATAAGTGTGGTGATGCTTAATAAAACAGATAAAACCCTGGATACAGCAGTGACAGATGAAGTATCTGCACCGAAGCTCCTGCCCCTTCTTGTATACACAGCTCTTTTCGTTTTATGTCTGCTTACAGTATCCAATATCATAAGCTTCGTGATCATGCTGGGAGTTGTAGCAGTAGTTGTTCTTATATTTGATAGAAAAGCATTTATAAATATCGACTATGGTCTACTTTTTACATTTATCTTCTTCTTTGTATTAATCGGAAACCTTGGAAGAATAGATATCATTCACGATACCTTGTCTCGTGTTATAGAGAAAAATGTAACGCTGACAGCTGTTCTTGCATCACAGTTTATAAGTAATGTTCCGGCTGCAATGCTGCTCTCAGCATTTACGAAGAAGGGACCATCACTGCTGGTAGGAACCAATCTTGGTGGTCTTGGAACTTTGATTGCAAGTATGGCCAGTCTGATAACCTATAAGTTTTATAATAAAGAGAAAAAAGAAGGAGAACATTACCTTCTGGCATTTACGGTTATCAACATTTTATTTCTTATTATTTTACTCATTCTATACTGTGGATTAAGTATGTAACTAAATGTAAATATACTGCATCATTTTTTAAAGGATGATGCAGTTTTTTTTACGTAAAATTATGTCGTATTATGTTATAATATAAATTGGGGTATTGCAAAAATAATACGAGGGGGTATCAGCTATGAATATAGATAATTTGGCATTTGATCAGGTAGCAAATACACTGGCTAAACAGTTTGACAGTTTGTACTACGTGGATA
>CACZOE010000155.1 GCA_902782695.1 uncultured Lachnospiraceae bacterium
TGAAACCGGCACCCAGCTCCAAAAGAGCAGAGATACGGCCATCTATATCCACACTTCCTGAGGTCGGGCTGAGTACTCCAGTGATGATTTTGAGCATGGTGGACTTACCGGCACCATTAGTTCCGATGATACCAACGCAGTCGCCCTTTTTAACTTCAAAGCTGACATCTTTCAGGGCATGATGTTCCCTGTACTTGATGCCATGTCTGAAGCCGAGCATTCCGAGTGCACGGTCAGTATTTGTCTCATATAGGTTGTATACCTTTGAGATATTATTTACTTTTATAGCTATATCATTGTTCATAATCTTCTCTTCTAAATCAGTAGAGGTATTCTCTATGATTCAAGCCTTTTCATTGTTTATATCTGCCGGTTTCCCTACAGAACATCTGCAAAATATTCTCTGAGCCTGTTAAATATCTTTACTCCAAACCAGAAGGTAAGAAGAGTTATAACCCAGAAATACAGGGTCCACCACAGATTGTCACCTTCCCAGAACCATCTCTTGTAAAGCATGCTCTCTCTGAATCCATTTACTATATAAAACATAGGATTCAGCTTAAATACCAGGAGAAGCTTCGGGCTGAGCCTTTTCGTTGCATCCCACATTATCGGTGTGATCCAGACACCTATCTGGATTACAAATATACTGATAACCTGAGTCAGGTCCCTTACAAATACATTTATGGCAGCCGTGAAATAAACCAGTCCCAGCGTAAATATAATGTTGCAGAATATATAATAGATCAGCTGAATCGCATATACTGTCGGTGCATATCCCATGCAAATGCAGAGGATGATGGAAAAAAGTATAAAGAACGCATGTACAAACAGCGATGACATCACCTTTACAAAAGGTAGTATATCGATATTGAACATTACCTTTTTAACCAGATAGTCATAGTCTATCAGCGCACCCGTTCCGCCATTCAGTGCATCCGCAAAGAAAAACCAAGGAACAATTCCTACCACAATGAAAAGCACGAAAGGATATTCCTGATCCTGGCCGGATCTGAAACCAACGGTAAAGATGAACCAGTAAACAAGAATGGTTACTATTGGCTGGATAAACGCCCATACCATTCCCAGGAAGGATCCCGCATATTTAGTTCTGAAATCATTTTTTGCCAGTGTAAATTCCAGCTTGCGATTTTTGATCAGCTCCGCCGGAATTGATTTTCTCTTATTCATCTATATTTCCTTCGACATGCTTTATATCTTACAGACCACGCTCAGCCTTGTAGGCTTCGATTCCGCCCCATACCTTATCCTTGTCGGACAGTGTCAGGTCTTCAATAGTCATTCCTTCAGGAATCGGCCAGTCTACACCGATATCAGGGTCAGACCAGAGCAGTCCACCCTCATCATTAGGATGATAAAAGTCAGTACATTTGTAGCAGAACTCAGCATAGTCAGAAAGTACTATGAAACCGTGAGCAAAATTCTTTGGAATGAAGAACTGCTTCTTGTTCTCTGCTGACAAACGAACTCCGAACCACTTACCAAAGGTAGCACTTCCTTCTCTCAGATCTACAGCCACATCAAATACTTCACCATTTATAACACGAACGAGTTTATCCTGTGGAAATTCCTTCTGGAAATGAAGTCCTCTCAGAACACCCTTCTTGGATGCGCTCTGATTGTCCTGAACGAATTCAAGAGGAATTCCAGCTTCCTTCATATCATTCATATTGTAGGTTTCCATGAAGTAACCTCTCTCATCACCAAATACTGTTGGTGTGATAACCTTAAGTCCTTCAATTACAACTCCGTCTTTCTCGCAATTTTCTACAGTGATTTTTCCCATTTTTTCTCCTTTATATGATCGTTAGTTGTTGTTTTGTCCATTCTACGGTACGTTTTATACCATCCTCAAAGCTTACCTCCGGCATAAAACCAGTATCTGCTATGAGATCTGTGATATCTGCTTCAAGTCTCATAACAGTGCCATCTAAACTATCAGCATTTGTATCGGATTCAGGAAGGCCGATATCTATTGTCGGATCTATGGCATCTCTGACAGCACAGATATAGTCGCTGAGAAGTCTGCTTTCGCCCGTACCTATGGTATAGCATTTCTGATCCTTACCGTTTGCAGCCAGAGCTATAAATGCTTTCGCCAGATCATCAACATAGATGTAATCCCACATCTGCTTCGCAGGCGTGAATTCCATGTTTTCTTTTCTGAGCATCGCTCTGATGGCAGTCATGATCATGGTTGACTTATTGTCGCCAGGACCATAGCAGCTGATGATTCTTCCCCAGACATGCCTTATTCCAAGGTTTGCACATTCCAGCTGTGACAGCCTGCAGGCCGCCAGCTTGGCGATACCGAAGCCAGTCTTAGGATCCTTGGGGAGTTCGTCAGAAAGCTTTGCACTTGCTATTCCGAATTCAGCCTGAGAACCGGCGCTGACAAATACTTTGCATCCGGTTTCATATGCCAGATGAACCGCATCCAGAGTTGCTTTGATATTTACTTCCTGCTTGGATGCGTCATTTCTCCCCGGGCCAAATGTATGTGCCCAGCCAAAATGGAAAAATGCATCATGCTCCCAGCCCAGCTTATCTCTGAGAGTCCTGAGTTCTGACAGGTCACAATCCACCAGTCTCAGAATTCCTGACTCGCTATTTTCTATTCTTTTTTCATCCGTCTCCACGAGGTTTTCGAGATATTCAAGATTCTCGGACATAGGTCTGATGATAGCAGTTACATTTATACCTCTTTCAAGCATCAGCTTTGTAACTGCAGAGCCTATCATACCTGTGGCACCTGTAATAATTACTTCCTTCATCTGGGTCCTCATTCTCCAAGAAACTCTTTTATTTCAAGGTCCATTTCATCTCTCACTGCTGCAGGATCGGCTATACGTCTCTTTTCGAACTGAGCCACCATCTGAACAGCCTTTTCTATATTCCATACCGGACTCCAGCCAAACACTTCCTTGATCAGGGAGCAGTCAAGCTTCAGGAAGGATGCCTCGTGAGGACCTCCGTCATAATGTGATTCCCAGCCAATATCTTCGCCCCAGGCATTGCAGAAAATATCTACAAGTTTTCCTGTTTCAACGCAGTCCACATCATCCGGACCTACGTTGTAGTAACCTGCAGTTTTAATATCCTCGAACTGACTCTTTGCTATGGTCAGATATATCTTCAGTGGTTCCAGAACATGCTGATAAGGTCTTATGGAATATGGATTTCTGACGATTATGGTTTCCTTCTTTTCAGCAGCTCTTACGCAGTCTGGGATTATACGATCCTTGGCATAGTCACCACCACCGATTACATTTCCGGCACGGGCTGTAGATACAGCTATACCAGCCTCGTCCAGGAAGGATTTCTTATAACTGTGAGTAACCAGCTCAGAACAGGACTTGGAATTTGAATAAGGATCATATCCATCCAGTGGATCATTTTCCTTAAATCCGCCCTTTCTGTCAGTATCATCGTTATAATATACCTTGTCAGTAGTCACATTAAGAAATGACCTTACAGAGTCGGTATTTCTCACTGCTTCGCAGATATTCACGGTACCCATAACATTTGTCTCATAGGTATAAACCGGTTCCTTGTAAGACTCCCTTACAATAGGCTGCGCAGCCAGATGAAGCACTATCTCAGGACGAGCTTCCTTAAATACCTTCTGGAGTTTGTCCAGGTCCCTGATATCACCAATCACATGATTAAAGTCCTTTGCCAGACCGGCTCTCTCGAAGAGGCTTGGGTCTGTTGGTGGTTCCTGTGAGTAGCCAGTTACCTCAGCCCCTGCCATAAGGAGCATCTCAGTAAGCCAGCTGCCCTTAAAGCCTGTATGGCCGGTTACCAGAACCTTTTTTCCTTTATAAAAATCAAGTATACTCATTTCTTTCTCCTACAGTTTCTTTATTCTATCGATTGCCTTTACTGTATTCTCAAAGCTTCCGAATGCAGTAAGTCGGAAATGTCCTTCACCGCTTGGACCAAATCCTGAACCTGGTGTTCCAACCACATTTGCCTCATTCAGAAGATAATCGAAGAACTCCCAGCTAGTCATCTTATCCGGTGTCTTCAGCCAGATATAAGGAGCATTTACACCACCTGAAACTGTGTATCCTGCTTCTCTAAGACCTTCGAGAATGTACTTAGCATTGTTCATATAGTAAGCGATCTGCTCATTTGTTTCCTTCTGTCCCTCTTCTGAGAATACAGCTTCTCCAGCCTTCTGGATGATATATGGAGCACCGTTGAATTTTGTTCCATGACGTCTAGCCCAGAGAGCATTCAGAGAATTACCATCTGCATCCTTTATATCCTTAGGAACTATGGTATAACCAAGTCTAGTTCCTGTAAATCCTGCATTTTTAGAGAAGGATCTGATTTCAATAGCACAGCTGCGTGCGCCTTCGCATTCATAGATAGAATGAGGAACATCCTTTTCAGAAATGTATGCTTCGTAAGCAGCATCATAAATGATAACTGCGCCTATTTTGTTAGCATAATCAACCCACTCCTGAAGCTGTGATTTATTTATAGTTGCTCCTGTAGGGTTGTTAGGGAAGCAGAGATAGATAACATCAGGCTCAACCTTTGGAAGTTCAGGAGCATAGCCATTTTCTGCAGTACATGGCATGTATATAACATCACTCCAGAGTCCTGTCTCTGCATCATAGGTTCCGGTTCTTCCTGCCATTACATTTGTATCAACATATACAGGATAAACCGGGTCGCACACTGCTATCTTCTGATTCTTTGTAAATATCTCCTGGATATTTCCGGAGTCAGACTTAGCTCCATCACTCACAAATACCTCATCAGCGTACACTTCAGCTCCAAGAGGCTTAAATGCTTTTTCAACTATGGTATCTCTCAAGAAACTATAACCCAGGTCCGGAGCATAACCCTTAAATGTTTCAGCCGATGCCATTTCATCTACTGCAGCATGAAGAGCCTTGATAACTGAAGGACAAAGAGGCTGTGTAACATCACCGATTCCAAGTCTTATTATTTCCTTATCAGGATTAGCCTCAGCAAAAGCACTTACTTTCTTTGCAATATTTGAAAACAGATAACTTCCAGGTAACTTTAAATAATCTTCATTTGCTTTAAACATAATTTTCCCTCACTTCTTATATATCTTTTATTTATATTTCTCCCTCAAACACTGTAGTGGCAGGTCCTGTCATAAAAACAAGATTCTGTTCTCTGTCCCAGCGGATCTTAAGGTCTCCACCAAGAAGAGATACGGTGATTTCGTCCTCAGTCTTACCATTCAGAATGCAGGCAACTGCAGTAGCAGATGCTCCCGTTCCACAGGCAAGAGTCTCACCGGTTCCTCTTTCCCAGACACGCATTTTAACATGTGTTCTGTCCACTATCTGTACAAATTCTGTATTGATCCTTTCAGGGAAATTTCTGTAGGTTTCAAAGGAAGGACCAGTTTTTTCAATTGGATAATCATCAGTCTTATCCACAAATATGATCACATGCGGATTTCCCATTGAAACACAGGTTCCATAATAGATAGTGTCATTTATAACGATAGGCATCCTGACGGCTACCTTCTCATTCTTATCAATATTTATACCGTCAAGGTCTTCATCCACTGGAGACTCCAAACCCAGACCTGTATTTTCCTTAATGACCTCTGTCACTTTTCTTGGCATGTATCCCTCCGGAACGATGACAGGTACCTTCTCAGGCTCAAGTATAGGGGCACCCATATTTACCGTAGCCTCAGCTACAACCATTCCATTATTTGATACTGCCTGATATCCTTCCACCTCTTCCACCGGTTTAATCAGAAGATTGAGTGTCTTGATTCCAGCCAGAGTTTCTATCGTAACTATCTTTTTATCGGTAAGTCCATGATCGTATACATATTTGCCCACGCATCTGATGCCATTTCCACACATCTCACTCTGAGAACCGTCGGCATTATACATATCCATCATAAAATCCGCCTTTTCACTTGCTTTGATGAGAATAAGCCCGTCAGAGCCGATTCCAAAATGTCTGTCACTGACAGTTCTAGCAAGTTGAGACGGATTCTGTATGTCGTACTTAATGGCATTTATATACACATAATCATTTCCGATTCCATGCATTTTTGTAAATTTCATTGGTGTGTCTCCTTCTTGTATTCACGGTATCCTGATAGCGTATTCAAGAAAACCACATTACATAGATATACAGAGTATATAATACCACAAATACAGGCTTGGTGTCAAAATTCTGAAGGCGAAAAAAATGCCATGGGATTTACTAAAACACCCCATGACATTCTCCTGTAATTTTTATTTTTTCAAATCAAATTTATATATGGTTTTCCATTTCAAACCATTATCACCTTCGGCACAGAAAGACACGAACATATCATAGCCGCCTTTTTTGTTTCGCTTTATCTTGACGCCCTCTATTTCATCCTTATCCGATACACCGAGTTTAATATTTTTGTCTATATATTTTGCCTCGTATTTATCCTGCTGAACGGCCTTTCCATTTTCATGAACATCATACTTAATGGCATATATTCCGGCACCTCTTCCGAAATGTCCTCCACAGACATAGACAGTATTATCAATAGCCTGATATCCCTGGAAATTAATGTTCGGAACCAGATTTGTACGAAGGTTAGCTTTCTGCCATTTGGCAGCCTTCGCCATGTTATACTTCTTATTGTTTCCAACCTTATCAAGAGCTTTGCTAAGCTGTTTGAAATCATAAGCCACATAATTAATGCAGGTGTAACAGCCAACTCTGAAGACTATCTGATTATTCTTCTCGTCGACAGAAACATCCACTCGTTCGAGAGTAGGATTCCATTCATAGTTACAAGCCTTGCCATTTATTACATTTGTCTTTATAAAATTGTTCAGCACAACTCTCTTCTTAAACACCATTTTTCCATCTTCGATGGCAACAGTGATTCTGACTATATCACGACCGTAACCGCTTTTACCCGGATTTTTAGCAGTCCAGAGATGGTATACCTCTTTTGACTTTTTCGGCTGGGTGATAAATATGGCATCGCCGTGACCGTAATTCTTCAGCTGCTTCGAATCCAGACACTCTGAAACCGCATCAGCTCCAGGCTCGGAAGGTGCAGCAAAAAGGAAAATCTGAGTTCCCGTATTGGAACCAAAGATATATTTTCCGTCAGGTGAATAAGCAAAATTCTGCATTGTACCCGGACAGTTCTTAAGAAGCACCTGTTTACCATCGATAAGCTTCTTTACGGATACTTTAACCACCTTTGTCTTCGCATCAACAAAACGGTTTGAAAATGAGCAAAGCACCAGCAACATTGCAAGAAGTATAGTAAGTTTCTTTCTTATCTTCATACTTTTTCCTTATTTTACACTGAAGAGCAGCTGACCATAGCTAGGGAATGGCCAGTCTCTCTGGGAAGTAAGCATTTCTGCTTCATCTACATGTTTTCTGAGATGATCCATCTTCGGAAGCAGCTCATCTCTTACAAATTCTGAAGATTTAAATATATCTGTTATGGTCTTCAGCTCTGCAAGCGCTCCTTCAAGTTCGATCACTGCATTCATAATGTAATCAGAAAGCTCAGACAGTCTTTCCATAGTTGATACTTCGTAATTACATTTTACTCTGTCACTTACCTGTCTCATATAGCTGGTAGTCTCAGCAAGTCTGAACAGATATCTCTCTATTGCAGGAAGATAATTCTTTCTGACCATATCAACCATTGTAAGACCTTCGATATTAACGGTCTTTACATAGTTCTCCAGCATTATCTCACAACGTGATTCAAGCTCAGCATCAGTAAATATCTTATGAAGCTTGAGCATCTGTTTATTCTTTTCATCCAGAAGTCTAGGCATTGCATCAGCAGTAGTTCTGAGATTTGAAAGTCCTCTCACCTCAGTTGCCTCTTTAACCCACTCTTCTCCGTATCCATTTCCATCAAAAAGAATTCTCTCATGCTCTCTGATAACTCTCTTGATAAGTTCATGAAGTGAAGTTTCAAAATCCTCTGCCTTCTCAAGTTCATCCGCATACTGACGGAGACTCTCAGCAACTGCTGCATTAAGCATGATATTGCAACAGGCGATGCTGTTTGAAGAACCCAGTGATCTGAATTCAAATTTATTTCCTGTAAATGCAAATGGAGAAGTTCTGTTTCTATCTGTTGTATCTCTGCTGAATCTTGGAAGAGAATGTACTCCCAGTTTCATCTTTACTTCTTCAGTTCCGCTGTAAGGCTTATCCTCTTTGATTGCTTCAAGAATAGCAGAAAGTTCATCGCCAAGGAATACAGAAATGATTGCCGGTGGAGCTTCATTTGCTCCAAGTCTGTGATCATTTCCTGCTGTTGCAACGGAAAGTCTAAGGAGATCCTGATAATCATCAACTGCCTGAATAACAGCGCAGAGGAAAAGCAGGAACTGAGCATTCTCATAAGGCGTTTTTCCTGGTGACAGAAGATTTACACCATTATCTGTTGTAATGGACCAGTTATTATGTTTTCCGGAACCATTTACACCTGCAAATGGTTTCTCATGAAGCAGGCACTCCATGCCATGACGGCTTGCAACCTTCTTCATTATCTCCATTGTCAGCTGATTTGCGTCAGTTGCAACATTTGTCGTTGAATATATCGGAGCCAGCTCGTGCTGTGCAGGAGCCACCTCATTATGTTCTGTTTTTGCCAGAATTCCCAGCTTCCAGAGTTCCTGATTCAGATCCTCCATGAACTCTCGTACTCTCGGCTTTATAACACCGAAATAATGGTCATCCATTTCCTGTCCCTTAGGAGGCATGGCACCGAAAAGAGTTCTGCCTGTATAAACGAGGTCCGGTCTCTTATTGAAAACTTCCTTATCTACAAGGAAATATTCCTGCTCTGGTCCAACACTGGTTCTTATGTATTTAACATCATCATTTCCGAAAAGTCTGAGTATTCTGAGAGTCTGTCTGTTTATAGCCTGCATGGATCTGAGAAGCGGAGTCTTCTTATCCAGAGCCTCTCCTGAGTAAGAACAGAATGCAGTCGGAATACAGAGTGTATGGTCCTTGATAAATGCATATGATGTCGGATCCCATGCTGTGTAGCCTCTCGCCTCAAATGTAGCTCTGAGCCCACCTGATGGGAAGGATGAAGCATCCGGCTCACCCTTTATCAGCTCCTTGCCGGAGAATTCCATCATTACCTCATTATCACCAACCGGTGTTATGAAGCTGTCATGTTTCTCAGCAGTTACACCTGTAAGAGGCTGGAACCAGTGAGTGAAATGTGTTGCGCCATGCTCAAGAGCCCAGTTCTTCATTTCCTCGGCAACTGCATCAGCAACATCTTCATCAAGCCTTACATTTTCATCAATAGTTTTTCTGAGGGATGCGTAAACATCCTCTGAAAGTCTTGCCTTCATTTCTTTATCATTAAAGACAAGTGAACCAAATAGTTCCGGAACATTAATTTTTTCCATATGTACTCTCCAATTTTTTGTAGATTTATCTACAGTCTTTTTAATAAAGAATAGCGTCTTAAGGTAATCCTCTAAGACGCTATTTCAATTACGTTTTTGAATTGTACTCTATAAAACTTCAAATTTCAATATTTTTTTAAGTGAAACCAGGGTGATGCAGTCATCTTGTGAAAATTTACTTAATAATATTAATTATACGTACTACCAAACATTATATTATTTACCCTACCACTATTGATTCACTATGACTTACTCTGTAAAGATTGGTGTTGAATAATATCTGTCTCCGCTGTCAGGAAGAAGAGCCACGATAGTCTTTCCCTTATTCTCCGGTTTCTTCGCCTGCTCAATTGCTGCGAAGAGAGCTGCGCCTGATGAAATACCTACTGATATTCCTTCCTTCTTTGCAAGAAGTCTTGCTGTTTCAAATGCAGCGGCACCAGGTGCCTTAAATACTTCATCATAAACCTTTGTATTAAGAACCTCAGGTACGAAACCAGCTCCGATACCCTGTATCTTATGAGCTCCTGCTTTTCCTTCAGAAAGAACAGGTGAATCTTCTGGCTCAAGAGCGATAACCTTGACATCAGGATTCTGCTCCTTGAGATATTCTCCGGTTCCTGTAACTGTTCCACCGGTTCCAACTCCGGCTATAAATATATCAACCTTTCCATCTGTATCATTCCAGATCTCAGGACCTGTAGTTGCCTTATGAATAGCTGGATTTGCAGGATTTACAAACTGTCCAGGAATGAAGCTGTTAGGTATTTCCTTTGCCAGCTCATCAGCCTTTGCGATAGCCCCCTTCATACCCTTGGCACCTTCTGTAAGAACCAGCTCAGCACCGTAAGCCTTGAGAATATTTCTACGCTCAACACTCATAGTCTCAGGCATAGTAAGGATGATCCTGTAACCCTTTGATGCAGCGAGGGATGCAAGTCCGATACCTGTATTACCACTTGTTGGCTCAATGATGACTGAACCTTCCTTCAGAAGACCCTTCTCTTCTGCATCTTCTATCATAGCTTTTGCGATACGATCCTTAACACTTCCTGCAGGATTCAGATATTCCAGCTTTACAAGAACTGTAGCTTCAAGACCCAGTTCCTTCTCGATATTAACCACCTCAACCAGTGGTGTATTTCCTATAAGCTCTGATGCACCCTTATATATTTTACTCATTTTTGATTCTCCTCTTTTTCCTTTTATTTTTTATTTAAAATTTTCAAACATTGCTATTCCTGAAGGCAGGAACGCATTTTGACTTATGACACTTGTATAAAGTGTAGTCTCTTCCAGGAGGTCTGTCAACTTTGCTTATTTTCCAGCTGTTTCTTAAACAGTTGCCAGTGCATTTTCAAGATCTGCAATTATATCATCTATATGTTCTGTTCCGATAGAAAGACGGATAGTACTCTGCTTGATACCCTGATCCAGAAGTTCTTCTTCTGAA
>CACZOE010000156.1 GCA_902782695.1 uncultured Lachnospiraceae bacterium
CTGTCTGATATCAGCACCTGACAGGTTGCTGTCCTTATCCTTCAGAACTCCCAGCTCATTACGTGCATAATTATTTATGATTTTAGCAAAGGCTGCTTTGTAGCCGGATACATGAGTTCCACCCTCAGGATTTGTTATATTGTTTGTGAAGCCAATTACATTTTCATCACCATCTTCTGTGCAGACGAAAACTATATCCGCTTCTATTCCATTCTTTTCTCCTTTGATTGAAACAACCGGAGATGTTTTGGTCATATCCTTGGAGATATCCTCTACAAAGGCTGTAAGACCACCTGGCTGATGGAACACTTCAGGCTCATAACCATCTCTTTTATTTACAAATGTAATAGTAAGTTCAGGGTTCAGATAACAGGTTTCTTTAATTCTCTGGCGGATGGCACTGGACTTAAATTTTACTGTCTCAAATATAGTATCATCCGGATATAGTGTAACTCTGGTTCCTGTTTTCTTTGCCGGAACAGCAGGCTCACATGGAAGAAGTCCATCGATGAGCTTCGTTTTTGGTTTTCCATATTCATAAGTATCGTGATATACATTTCCATCACGATAAACATCTACTATCAGCTTCTTCGAAAGTGCATTTACAACGGCTGAACCTACACCATGAAGACCACCACTGATTTTGTATACTGAATCGTTAAACTTACCACCTGAATGAAGCACGGTAAATACAACTCGTTCAGCACTTTTCTTCTCTGTAGGATGAAGATCTACAGGTATACCTCTTCCGTCATCCTCAACTGTAGCTGAACCATCCTCATTAAGGCTTACATATATATTTTTGCAATAGCCGGCCAGATGCTCATCTACTGCATTATCTATTATCTCCTGAACCAGGTGGTTAAGACCGGTCCTGCCTGTACTTCCGATGTACATACCGGGACGGAGGCGCACCGGCTCCAGACCTTTCAGGACTTTTATTGATTCACTATCGTATGTATCTACTTTTTTTGGCATTTGTTTTTTCCCTTTTATTTACCTTTTTTATTTCCTTTACCACCACGTTTTACAGCCTTCATGTCAGAAAGCATGATTCCACTTATTTCAGCATCATTTCCTCCGGTGATGGCAGATGAAACATGGTCGCCACGTCTAAGCGAGATCAGAGTCACTCCACCGGCGCCCTTACCCTGTACCGGAAGTTCTTCAGTCCTTACTTTTATAGAGTAGCCGTTTTCAGTTTCAGCAACTACATATTCTCCCTCATAATCCACATAAACTACATTTGCCTTCATGGCCTGTGCAGTCTTTCTTGACGTATCGAACTGAGCAGCAGCCACTCTCTTGGCTTTACCCTCGACAGTTACAAATACGAGATTCGGCTCAGGCGCCACTCCCTTATTTGCTTCGATTATATCTGCAGCAGTTTTTGAGTCTGTATTTCCTGCCGGATTCATCTCTGAAACATTCATCATCGCAATTACATCTGCAGTATGACTCATTCCACAGAATTCAAATATCTGGATACCCTTGTCAGTTATTCTGAACTTCTTATCCTTCTTATTCTGCTTCTTCAATATGTCAGAAACTTTTATGATATGAACCATTCCTTCACTATCAAAGATAGCGATTCTATCGGTTGACATAACATTTAAGTCAAACTTACGTACTACATCAGGATTCTTCTCAAATACTGCACGTGGTGCTGACTTGATATAGAAGAATCTGTCAAGAAGAATGGTTTCTTCTGTTGCAACTACTTTCTCTTTCTCCAGCTGTATCTCACCTAGAGATTCTATCTGCGATTTACGAGGAATAGCATATCTCTTCTTCAGGTCCTCTATGTCAGCAACCATCTGCTTCTTCATGGCCGCCTGGGACTTAAGGAGCTTCTCATACTTAGCTATCTTCTTCTGAGCCTCTTCGAGCTCTTTCATAAGGATATCGACTTCAAGACCTATGAGTTTCTGAAGTCTCATAGCCAGAATAGCGTCTGTCTGCTTTTCAGTAAAATGTAACTGCTGTGCATCAGCTACCGAACCCTTATATCTGAATTTTATATTATCTGTCTTACCATACATCAGGCACTCTTTTGCTTCCTTGGTTGTGGATGAGCCCCTTAATATCTCGATGATAAGATCTATGACATCAACAGCTTCAAGAAGTCCGCTCTTTACCTCACGGACATCCTTCTGATCTGCAAGCAGCCTTTCATACTTAGCTGTATATACTTCCCATTTGTACTCGGTATATGTCTGAAGGATACGTCTAAGTCCCATAACCTCAGGCTTTTTGTTGTAAATACAGTTCATATTTACACTGTAAGTATCTTCAAGTCCTGCTTTCTTATAAAGAATATTCAGTATCTTTTCTATCTCTTCGTCAGTAGTTCCCTTCTTTACATCGATGGCTAGACATTCTCCATCCTTGTCTCCTCTGTCTGCAATATCAACAACTGCAGGAAGCTTTCCCTGTCTGACCAGATCAGCAACAGTATTCAGGAACTTCTCAGTAGAACCGATCATGGTAAATGGAATCTCGGTTACGCAGATGGAACGTCTGCCTCGTCCGGCGTCTCTTATCTCCACCTTCCCACGAACCTTTATCCTTCCCAGTCCGGTTTCATATATCTGTAAAAGTGTATCCTTATCGGCATTTATTATTCCACCGGTAGCAAAATCAGGTCCCTTAACTATTTTCATCAGCTCTTCCGTAGAAATGTCAGGATTGTTCAGATAAGCTATCTCAGCATCTGCTATCTCCTCCAGATTATGCGTAGGGATATTCGTAGCCATACCTACAGCTATTCCGGTAGCTCCCGAGGTAAGCATATTGGGAACAAGAAACGGAATATGAACAGGCTCATTCTCAGTACCGTCGAAGTTCGGCATAAATTCACAGTACTTCAGATCCTTGAGACCTTCCTCAGCATATTTAGAAATACGTGCCTCAGTATAACGCATTGCAGCTGCACCCGAACCGGATACATCACCAAAGTTTCCATGAGGATCTACAAGTGGAATCGGAAGTTTCCAGCTTTGAGCAAGATTTACAAGTCCTTCATAAATCGAACTGTCACCGTGAGGGTGATATTTACCCATTGTATCACCAACGATACGGGCACATTTTCTATGAGGGCTGTCAGACTTTGTCAGTTCTGACAGAGAGTAGATAATTCTCCTCTGAACAGGCTTCAGACCATCCTTTACATCAGGAAGCGCACGCTCCGTGATAACCGACATGGCATAGTCCACATAGTCCTGTCCCATCTCCTCTTCATAATCTATCGTTTTAATCGTTTCCATCTTTTCTCCCTTTTATCAGACATAAGTATTCAAAATCCACATTATTCTACCATATAATGTGGTTTTTATGCAATGTGAATATAATTTACCACTAATTATATAATTGTGATATACTGATGGGGTCGGTTTAGTATAAGATTATCTGTCGAGGTAGTGATTTAATGGATAGCTCTGAAAAAACAAAAAAGCCTGAAGAAATTAATAATTTGGGGAAAACAAACGATTCTACAAAAACAGGTCATACTCCAGCTGCTAAAGGTATTATTACCCTTGTAGCTGTTCTTGTATTTCTTATAGCTTTTTGTTTATCAGTACTTATTATTCACCGTAACCTAAATACCGGAAGTTCACCAGATAAAGAGTCTGCAAGTCTCTCGTCAGATGAAACTCCTGCAGGTCTCATGTCAGAATCAGATGATACTCCTGCAAATCCTGCGTCAAATGAGCAGACAACAGAAAAAGGCGACAAAACTATCGCCTTCTTCTACATGCCGGATCTTATCGGACTTTCCGAAGAAAGTGCACTAGCAAAGCTGGATGAAATGGGATTCTATAATGTAACTGTCGAACATATAAAAACCGAGCATCCACCTAAGGGCTATGTTATCAGACAGAGCATTCCGGCAAATACCACAACCGGCACAGACTTTGAGATAATACTTCAGATATCCGAATAATATGACATAAGCGTCATATTATTAATTCATTTAATCATTGATAAATGTATAAGTCAGACTGTCTGCATATCTGTAATATATTTTATCATTCTCATCCAGACCAGATATAACCTCAACATTTTCACCATCAGCTACCCCAAGACTAATCTCCTTCAGACCGCTCAGCTCATCCTCCTCTTTATTATACTCTGTATAAACGTAGCATTTATCCCCCTTTTCGATGATTGCACTTTCCGGTATTACCTTCACATCATCTCTGATTTCAGTTGAAAATGTGATATGTGTATTCATGCCTGAAAGCATATCGTCTTCTCTGTCAAGGGTAACCGTTACAGTATATTTGGTATTTCCACCACTATTTTCACCTGTCATATCTATTTCAGTAACTTTTCCTTCAAAGCATTTTGCCGATATAGCATCAAATGTAATCTCACAGGTCTGCCCAATATAAATGCTTGTTATATCCAGCTCATCTATAGTAAGTGTTATCTCAACTTTATTTCTTGGAGCTATACTATATACACTTACTTCTGCCACCGCATACACTTTTTCCTCCTCTGACTCAGATTCTTCTACTGAGTTATAAACACCACTATATGAAGCCGAATCTGTAACTCCCGATGCATAGTCTGGCGTCTCTGCACTATTTCCAGCACTTTTTGAATTATTCCCTGAATTTTTTTCTGATTGAACTGCACCCGCCGGTATATCACTGTTATTATTACCAGCTGTCTGATCATTTTTTCCCGACTGTGCGTCAGGATATCCCGTAGGAACTGCTGTTTTATCCCCCTCCGAACCAGATGGAGTTGTCTGCTGATCTGGAGCTGTTGTCGGTTCTGCAGCAGTCTCCGATGATTTATCCGATGCTGTTTCTGTAGTTGTTTCTGCCGGTACTTCTGTAGTATTTTCTGGGACTATCTCTGTTGTAGCTTCTGCTATAGTTTCTGTTGTAGTTTCTGCAGACACTTCCTGCTGCCAAGGCTGTGATGCTGTTATTCTTCTCGCCATCCACATAAGATTTCCCGAACTGTCAAATGATGCTATCATAACATCACCAACCTGAATATCAGCTGAACTCTGCTGTATCCACTGAACTCCGTCATATCCAAAAACTCTTCCTATTTCGCTGCGTGATATAGTCTGGGCATTTGCACAGGCTGAGGTATCAAGCATTCCTACCGTTAAAAAGTCTACCTCACCTATCGGGTTTGCTGTCATTTTTATCTGAAGCTCATTTTCTCCTGCGCCTGTTACCAGAATGATAAAATTAACCAATGCAGAATCATCCTCACCTGTAGGACTGTTAGAAAGCTTCTCTGTTTTAACACTTCCTGCTTTATAGCCGACTTCTGTAAGGGCTGCCTCTACCTCAACTATTTCACCATCTCTTATAGCCGTTATTTCACCAGACTGATATAACTCAAAAAGAGTTTTCATCTGCTCTTCAAGCTTATTTCTCTGTTTTAGAAGAGATTCATATCTCGCACTATAAACTCCCTCTGTCAGAGAAAGCAGTGTATCTCCTTCAGATATTTTATCTCCTTCTTCAACTTTTATCTCATCTATGATTCCTTCATATCCTGTCACAGCAAGAGCACTATTTATATAAATGGGACCACTCCCTATTTCTTTATCATCAACTGATACATTTACATTTTCACCGTATTCACCATATTCATCATCTATTGTTACCGTAACCGAGCCTTCCTTTATCCTGCTGATTCTTCCATCAACCACTTCATCAGAAAGCTGAACTGATACAGTATCACCGATAACGTAATCATTATCTGTTTCTATATCAACAGCCATTTTGCCATCAATAGATATAAGCATCAGGGCTTCATTTTCCCTGACAACATCAACCACAGATTCACCTGATGATGCATATATCTTTTTGATTCTTCCATCAGCTCCGGAAGTCATTTTCTCTGATGCATCATCTGAAATCTCCTCAAGTTCTTCATCAAGTTCAGCTATAACGCATTGTATCTCTTTAATAGTACTAATGACAGAGGTCTTATCGACCTCTGCCACTATATCACCTTCAGATACGATATCACCTTCAGATACCTTATAGGAAAGTATATCCACGCCTTCAGGAAAGTACTGATTTTCTGATGTTTCTGAAGTAACACTTCCACCTGCATTTATTACAGATGACATGGACTCACTCTTAAGAGCAGTTTCTATTACTGTTTCTTCTGCTGTTACACTGCTTGTATCAGCTTTTTTCTTACTGCTTAGCATTGACAGAAAAACTATCCCCACCAGCATCATAGCTGAAAATATTAACGCGAATGTCCTTCCAACTTTTCTCTTCTTTACTGATTTTTCATGAAAAATGTACTGTTCATCATATGACGCCTGAGACCGATCAACATTCACATCACCAGGATTTACTCTGCTGCCACCGCCACCATAATTAGCACCACCGCCATTATTATCATCTCCGCCGTTATCATCATTATCTACTGTCTTATTATATAAAACCGCACGCATCAGCATGATAGCTGCAAATATATCCACACATATACTTATGATCAAAGTAACTATAAATACTTTTTTGAAGCTTGCAAAAACATTTGACTTTCCGAAATTCTTATCATCTGTTCCAGTTGGCATCTGAGGTCTGTTTTCATTATCATCTCTGCCTGATGGGAACTCCGGTCTTTCTCCGTCACTGCCTGATGGGAACTCCGGTCTTTCTCCGTCACTTCCTGATGGTAACTCCGGTCTTTCTCCGTCACTTCCTGATGGTAACTCCGGTCTTTCTCCATCACCTGTTCCCGGGAACTCAAAGTTTTCTCCTTCTTTACCCTGTGGAATCTCGGGCATACCGTCTGTAACACTGGCAAAATCATGATCTCCATCCAGACGCTTAAAACCTTTTCCATCAAAACCTGATGGAACTTTACTCGAAATCACTAGTGCTATAATATCCAGGATCATTATTACTGAGAATATTATAATTAATACTATCCATGGCCATTTTTTCTTTCGTTTATCCATAATATCAACCTCCATAATGAAGCGCATCTATCGGTTTCATCTTTGCAGCTTTATTTGCCGGATACAGTCCAAAAACTATACCTATGATGAAACAGAACACTACAGCTACAAGAACTACCATTAAATTCATATTGAATGATATATTCATTCCAGATACCACTATACTTATTACTCTTAGACTTACCCATGACAGGAATATACCGATGATACATCCGATCATACATAGTACAACCGCCTCCATCAGAAACTGCTGAAGGATTACACTACGGTCAGCTCCTATAGCCTTTCTGACACCTATCTCTCTGGTTCTTTCTGTTACTGTCACAAGCATTATATTCATGATTCCTATACCACCCACTATAAGGGATATAGCTGCTATACCTCCGAGAAGCATTGTCAGAACTGAAGTAACACTCGACATGGTTTCCTCCAAAGCATCTGTCGTACTTACTGAAAATGCATCTTCATCTTCATCAAATCTTTCCAGAAGGATACTTTTAAGGCTTTCTGCCGTATCCTCTGAAGTATATCCTTCTGCCGCCGTTACATACATACTGGTTATTTCTTCAGAGATATCCGTACTTATCCTGACCAGACTTGTATAAGGAATGTAAGCAACCTGATTTCCACTCTTAAATACACTTGTGAGCGAATCATCATCATCCTCCAGAACACCAACTATTTTGTAGTTGATTGAATTTATGGATATATATTCTCCGATAACATCCGTATAACCGAGAAGTTCAGTTGCTGCAGTTTCATTTATCACACATACATTTGTATGACTTTCTACATCCGGAGTTTTTATAAATCTTCCCAGAAGAAGCTTCAGCCCCTGAACATCATAATAATCAGGAATCGTTCCGTATACACTGAGTGTAGCTGTTGTCCCCTTATACTTAGCCGTATAATTCTCACTTTGATACGGTACTATATCACCTATCATGCTGCTCTTCTTTATCTCATCCGTATTTCCCAGATATATTGGATCCCCCTTATTGTCAGATATCGTAACCGTTATGGAATTTGTTCCAAGGCTCGATATTTTATCCGTTACGGAATTTGTCGTTCCGTTTACCAGACTGACCAGAATTACCAGAGCCATAACACCAATAATGATACCCAGCATGGTCAGAAAAGCTCTCAGCTTGTTGGAACCTATGGACTTTATAGCCATTTTTAATGTCTGAATCATAGCTTTACCTCCGACACTCTTCCGTCCTTTATGTGCAGGATTCTTTTTGCCTGCTCTGCAACTTCATTATCATGTGTTATCAGCACTATGGTATTCCCCTGTGTATTAAGTTCTATAAATATCTCCATTATCTCCCGACTGGTTGAAGAATCGAGATTTCCTGTAGGCTCATCAGCCAGAATCAGTGAAGGATCTGCAACGATTGCCCGGGCTATTGCTACTCTCTGCTGCTGTCCACCTGATAGCTCTGTTGGATAGTGATTCGCTCTCTTCGACAGATCTACCCTTTCAAGTGCCATTCTTACTCTTGTTTCTCGTTCAGTTCTTTTTACTCCCTGATATATAAGCGGCAGCTCAACATTTTCTTCAGCTGTAAGCTTCTGTATCAGATTAAAATTCTGAAATACGAATCCTATCTTTCTGCTCCTGATCTTTGCCAGCTCCTTCTCGGTATAATCCTCAATCGGAATCTCATCCAGTATATATTCTCCCGAGTCGGCTACATCAAGACATCCGATTATATTCATAAGCGTTGACTTTCCACTACCTGAAGGGCCAATGATACTGACAAATTCACCTTTATCGATATTTAGAGTTGCATGATCCAGAGCATGAATCGTTTCTGAACCTATTTGATAATTTTTACATACGTTTTCAAGTTTGATCATAATCAGTCTCCTGTTCCTGAGAATGAATGACTTTTTCCATCTGAACTGCCCGATGGAGGTGTAAATCCTGTACTTCCTGGTACATTTCCTGAACCTCCTGGAAAGTCTCCATTTTCTCCAAAATCTCCAAAACTACCACCTGGACCGCCCTTATCGAACCGGTTGTTGTCATCAGACTTATCTTCGTAATAAACTGTATCGCCTTCCTTAAGACCATCCTTGATTTCTATATAATTACTGTTTGAGAGACCTGTTGTAACCTCAACCATACCGGACAGTTCATCGTTTTCTTCATCGTAAGCTGTATATACATATGCTGAGGTGCTTGTTTCGTTAAGAGCATCTACGGGGATAACAAGTGCATCATCTACCCCCTCTATCTTTATACTGGCCTCTGCACTCATTCCTTCCAGCATGCCGGTTTGTTTGTCTATCTGAACATCTGCTGTATAGGTGGTTACCCCATCACTGTTGGTTCCGGTTTTATTTATCTCGGTTATTGTTCCTTCAAATGTTTCTTCACTTACAGACTCAACTGTTACATTTACCTCCTGCCCGACTTCCAATGAGAGAATGTCAGTCTCATCCACGGAAACGGATACTGTCATGGTCTTATCAGGTGATAAAACATATGATCTGTTCGTATCTTCCGAGGAACTATCATCATCCATATCAGGTACAGTTTTTATACTTCCTGATATACTTGCACATATAGCTCCCTTTTTATATATCTCCATAAGGTCTGCCAGATCTTCTTCTAGAGCTTTTCTTTCCTTCAGGATAGTATCAAAGTCTACTGTATCCTCAGTATCTGTAAGGCTTATAAGTGAGGTTCCTTCATAAACTTTACTATTCAGCTTCACATTTATGGATGAAACTGTTCCACCATATCCGACTACAGTTACAGGACTATTTATATAGCATTTACCGCTTCCTATGCTTTTTCCTGATGAATCCTTTACTACAACCGTATCATCTGTTTCAGGACCATCATCAGAAAATACAACTGTTGCTGTTTGTCCACTGACATATCTTACCCGTCCAGTGTACTCAGTTTCGTCGGAGGTTATAACTGTTGTCTCGTCTCCTTCTTTACAAGAGGTATCTTCCAGATCTACTGCCATATAACCATCAGCTGATAAAACCATTAATGCATTATGCTCATACATAACTGAGATAACCTTCTGATTCTCTTCAGCAAATATCTGTTTCACTCTTCCGGATACTTTTGATTTAATAGTTGATGATATTTCATCGTCTTCAGCATCCTCAAGTTTCTCATCCAGTTTATCTATCTCACTCTGAAGTTCAGCCATCGCAGTTATAACAGACTGGGAATTAACCTTTGCCAGAATATCTCCCTCCTCGACTGCATCTCCTGCTGAGGCAATGTACTCCTCTATCTCCAACGCATCCGGAATCTTTACCTCCTCCGTATCATCATCAGTTAGCTGCCCTGAGCCATATACTGTTGTACTTATACTGTCCTTTTCTACTGAAGCACTCACTATATCTGACTCCTCGTTTTTAGCAAACTTTTCGCTCACCTTTTTTCTGAGAATAATGACACCTACGGTTATTAATACCAGAACAACAGTTATAGTTAGGATTATTTTCACCAGCTTCGATCTGTCCATTTTCTTTTTTCTTCTATTTTCACTCATATCTAAGCCTTTCTTTATATGGTCTTTACAATTAACTTGAGACTACTATAATCTTCTAACCTGAAATGAACCTGAAATGTTTTTCAGGTTATTAAAAAAATTTGTTTTGCAAAAAAAGAAAAGACCTTGCTCAGGTCTTTCCTTCACATGTACTATATTTTCACTTTTATTAACATGGATTTTCCATCCGGACATTCTGCCGAGATAGTTCCTCCATGAGCTTCCACAACAGCCTTTGCAATAGCCAGTCCAACACCATTTCCACCTGTCTCAGTACTTCTGGAACCATCAGGCCTATAGAAACGGTCAAACAACTTCTCTGTATCCGGTGGAGTATCGTAATGACAAGTATTATATACTTCCATCCTTACTTTATTTCTTTTCTTTTTAACTGTAAACCTTATGGAGCCATTTGGATCTGAATACTTAATTGCATTATCCAGAAGCACCGATAATAGCTGCTGAACAGTTGATTTATCTCCATTTAATGATAAATTTTCCTCTATATCTACATCAAATGTCTTATCTACAGCTTTCGCCTGTGTCACATATATATCAGCTATTTCCCATGCTGCATTGCTTAAGGAAAACTGCTCTTTTGTAGGGAGCGGATGTTCCTCATCCAGTCTTGAAAGAGCAACCATCTCACTCACAAGCTTCGTCATTCTTCCCGTCTGCCTTTTTATATTGTCTGTCCATTCATCACTGCCATGTTCAAGTTCTATTACATCCAGACTGGTTCTTATGGAAGTAAGAGGTGTTTTAAGCTCATGACTTGCATCAGTTATGAACTGCTTTTGACGGGTTATATTGTTTGCGAAAGGCTTTATAGCTCTTCGCGAAAGTATCACAACAAGTACAAAAACAAGAAGGAGACTCACTAACGATATCACGATAGTCATTATAAGCAGTGACTTAATATACTGTCTCTCCCGAATTGCATTTAAAAAAATAATTACAGTAGAGTTCCCCACTGATTGCTTCAGGAATCTGTACTCTTCTATATAACCACGATCAGACTTTTTACTAAGTGCACGCTGCCCGAAAGTTTCAGCCTTTGTATCATCTATAGATGCTACAAATTCGGTGGAAACCGAATCCATTTCACCACTTTCATTGTATCGAACTACAAAAAACCGAGTCATATAATTTGACTCTTCATCAGGATGAACCTTGAACGGCTCCCTCCTGGGTTCAGGCGGTTCATCTCTATCTGGCATTCTGGATTCAAATGTTGATATTCCATTAATTGTTTCATCCACTCGTCCGGTTATGACAGCATAATTTACTATATTTACAAGAACTGCAAGCATTATGATCACAGCCGAGAATGCAAGCATGGCAGCAATAATTACCCGGCGACGCATTCTTTTTATCATGAGATCACCTCCAGAGTATATCCCGCTCCACGCATGGTCTTTATCTCAACATTGGCATTTATCTGCCGTAGCTTCTTACGTACAAAACCTATATGAGTCCATACAACATCTATATCTGAATCCGTATCATATCCCCATATTTTTTCCATCAGATGTTCAGAGGAAAAAACATGCCCCGGATGCATAAAGAAAAGCTCCAGCAGCTGAAATTCTTTATTAGTCAGCTTGACAGCATCTTTTCCAACACTAAGCTCATATTTATTTCCATCAAGCACTGCATTTCCAAGTCTCTGAACAGAATCGGAATAACTATCACTGCGTCGTCCCAAAGCTTTTACTCTGGCTATCAGTTCACTGGTTGCAAAAGGTTTTGGCAGATAATCATCAGCTCCAGCTTCCAGACCTGCAACCCTGTCCTCCACCTCGCACTTTGCTGTAAGCAGAAGAACCGGAGTGGACATATGATTTCTACGGATCAGAGAAAGCACCTCTATACCATTCATCTGAGGCATCATGATATCCAGTATGATAACTTCATAGTTAGTAGCAGATATATAATCCCAGGCATCCTTTCCATTATAAACAATATCAACCGAATAGTTTGATTTTTCCAACAATATTTTAAGTGCCTTTGCAGTAGCTATCTCATCTTCAGCTATCAGAATACGCATGGTTCTCACCTCCTTTACAGCAACTATAAAACCTCAACCTGAAATCAGCCTGAAATCCAATTCATTTTATGCCAGTGGAATCATAAGAACCACTTCAAAACCTTCTTTTTCACTGATACATATGAGCTGTCCCTGCATCTTCTTCATCAATTCACTGGATATATAAAGCCCCAGACCACTGCCCTCTTTACCGGCAGTATTCCTCTTACCACGATAGAACTTATTTGTAAGAAATCCTATCTCTTCAGGATCTACGCCCGCTCCAAAATCCCTGATTTTCATTTCTAGATAATCGCCGCTAAACTTATAACTTATATTGATCTTAGTATCCGCATATTTGTACGAATTATTTATAATATTTCCTATAACCTGCGATATACGATTTTTATCTATTTTTATTATACAATCAGGTATCTCTCCTGCTGAAACTTTATTATGAATATCGTGTTCCTCTACAAGAGTCGTTAGAATATCTGAGGTTTCTTCGGTTGGATTTACATTCATCTCTCCCAGATCATCAAGTGCAGAGGAAAGCAGATCACTTAATAGAGTATTTATTTCTTCCGTTTTCTGTTCTATATTCTCTATCTTTGCCTTTACATATTCATCCTGCACCTTTACCGAAAGAACACCACATATAGCTCTTATTCCAGTGACCGGAGTTTTGAGATCATGGCTGAGTGATGCCACCAGTTCCTTCTCCTTCATCTTAAGTTCAGTTTCTCTCTGCTTCGATGCCCTAAGCTCTTCTCTCATTATGTCGAAACTCTCAGTGAAAACCCCGAAAATATTATTATGATCCATAATGAGTGGTTCATCCAGCCTTCCCTGAGCTATAGAACCAGCAAACTCTTTCATACGACTAAAGGGTTCCATTACATTTTTATTGATATAAGCGAGAAATATTAAATAAGAGATCAGCATTACAAGAATAATGAGAATTGTTATCAGCATTAGTCTTCGAATTATCCTGGCAATGGCCACCTTTGATGGATTTGGAAAAATCACGGTACCTAAGAATTCTTCACCATTATTTATTGGCATAGTGATCATTCCTTCTCTTACCGCATCAAGAGGAACCTTTATACCTTCAAAAGCTTTATCTGATGAAGAATACAGCTGTTCATTGCCACTTGTAAGAACCAGAAAATCTGTATCAGTCCCGTACCCGTCTAAGGCTTCGGGATGCCCCCAGTTCTCCTTTACAGTCTGTGCTATCCCATTTAGCTGGATGGAATCAATCTGAACATGACGAGTCGATCCCGCCACTATAATAAGCAGCGAGATCGACACTATTAACAGTAATGTAAAATATATAAAGAATCTTCTGAATCCTTTCATCACTCAACTATATACCCCACGCCCCAAATAGTCTTCAGTATCTTCGGATCATCCGGATTATCCTCCAGTTTCATCCTGATACGTCTAGCATGAACAGGCAGTGTACCTTCTCCGATAAACTCATCTTCCCAGGCACCTTTAAGAAGTTCATCCTTAGTAACGACCCTTCCTCTGTTCTTCAAGATATAAAGAAGCATGTTATATTCCCTGATCTTCAGTTCTATCTCTTCACCATTTTTAATCAACTTATGAGTTGATGTATCAAGGAAAATATTATCAATTATGGCAATTCTTCCACTCTGGTTAGCTGAATTTGCAGATTCACCCAGGTTATCTGAAGAATCCGAATTATTATCAAGAGGCTTTCCTGATGTATTTCTTATTTCATTTGCCATACTCACAGCTTTCTCATAACGCCCCAGCACAGCCTTAACCTTTGCAAGAAGTATACTCATGGTAAAAGGTTTGCTGATATAATCATCCCCGCCTATGTTAAGAGCCGTGAGAATATCATCATCACTCTTTCTGGCACTAATAAACAGAATCGGCATGTCAAATTCCTGACGGATTTTCTTACAAAGCTCAAACCCTGATCTGTCACCCAGATTGATATCAAGCAGCACCAATGAGGTTTCATTTTCCTCAAGGAAATCTATAGCATCCTCATAGCTTGAGACAAATGCAGTCTTTATATCGAATATATTGAAGTATTCTGCTGTATTCTCTGCGATGGTTATATCGTCATCAACAATCAGACATTTATATTCCATGAGTACCTCTTTTTTCACATCAGCAGCCAGCCTAATAAAAATCCAGCCACCTATCTTTTTATTTTTGGAAAACCGGCCAATGTACCATTCTTTAAGATTATCTTGAGATAGATATAGTCGAACCTGTTTCTCCAACAAATACTATCATACCATATTCGGGTAGTGGTACGCTATCCCCATATCCAATCATTTTGCTGGAGTATTTTATATTCATATACTTGTCATATACATAAACTGAAGCATTTTCTGGTATATCCAGTTTAATGGTTTCATTCTTTGCTCCATCGAGTTTATACCAGCAAGCTTCGCCAGACTTAATTTCTACGCTCTTTACATCATCAGTGAATACCGGTATATTTTTCTCAGAGATGCATTTCCAGCCGTAATCGTCCAGACATAAATACTCTTTTCCATCCACCTCTTCCATACGAAGATCACTCATATCTCTGGAGCCGGTTCCCGGCATAACAAAGTCAAAGCCCGCATTTTTTTCATCCTGCATCTGATATCCATTTACAAACCCGGGTGCTTCCTCACTTGTCCTAAGTGTTATATGATTATTCTGAGTATAGCTGGAATCAGAAGCTGAACCTGAAACAAGGTAGTATGTAACACCACTTCGTTCATCCCACGCACTCTGAACATCACTAGTCACATTCTTTGCAGACGCCTTATAAAGACTGTATCCTCCGTAAGAATCCATCAGATAAACCTGTCCGTTTTTTTCCATGAAGCTATAAGCTTCCATAGGCTGAGATACGATGGCATTACCGGATGCTACATCACCACTCATCTTCACAAATGTGTTGTCCTTAGTATACATGAACTGCTCTTCAAATTCCTGCTCACCAGCGACAGAAACAACTCTCATATACTGCCTGTTCGGGAAGCTTATACCAATCGTCATATTTGTATTCGCATATAAGCCCTCGTACCTAAGTATATCCTCGGGTACTTCGCTTAACAGTTCCGGTTTTTCCTTCTCGGGATGATCTATATTAATCCCCTGCTCCGTAAGCGCCTCGTCCATAAGCGCCAGAGCCATCTTCTCATTTATACCACTTCCTCCACCGGAAGAAAGTACAGCCACGCTTATCTTCTCGTCCGGAGCCACCACCAGGCTGGCATGTTGAAAATCCGTATCTCCACCTTTTGAAAGAACCGTAACACCAGCATTTTTATAGTCTTTCTTTTCAACCTCATCCCAACCGAGACCAAAGTTTTCTGTTGAGTCGCCTGTCTTATTATTTACAGCCATTTCTTTCTTTGCTTCTTCAGAAAAAAGTACATCGTTTCCTGTGAAAAATGCAGAGCCAAAGACTGCGACATCCTCGGCATTTGATACAACACCTCCCGCACCAATTGCAGAAACGCACTCGGGTTCCAGCTTTATATTTCCATTTATATATATGGGAGCCTGCCTGTCCATATCCATATCCCATACACTTCCTGTATTTGAAACAGATAGAGGCCTCACGATATTTTCTTCCACATACTCTGTAAAGGTCTTACCACTTACTCGTTCTACTATGATTTCAAGTAGTGTGAAACCATCATTACAGTAGCAGTTAAATGTACCAGGATCAGCCTTTAAATGTTCCCCCTCAATATTCTTTAGAAATGTATCGTGGTATTCCTCGCTCTTTTCACCCAGAAGAAATATCCCGCCATACTGTGTTCCCATAAGACCAGAGGTATGATTCATCAGCATTCGTACAGTAATATCCTTATACCTCTCATCTGCCAACCTAAAGTCTGGTATATAATCTGTCACAGGGGCATCAAGGTCAACTTTCCCCTGATCAGAGAGCTGCATCACTGCAGCTGTCACATACATCTTACTTACGGATCCGATATTTAATATATAGTCACCTGAATCTGCATTAGTATCAGTTAAAGTACCTGTATTTTTATATGAACAACAATTGTCCTCGGCATTTACTGATATAATACTTAAAGGCATTGTCATAACAAGTCCCATCATAAATCCTGCATATAATTTTTTTATATTTGTCATCTGTTCTTACCTCTGATTTTTCAAATGTTCCTTCGACTGTCATTCTAGAAGCAAAGCCAGAAGGATCTTTTCATAATTGATAATCTATTCTGAAATCAATTCATACACTGATATCTTCTTAATTCGTCTTGCGCAGATATATGCACATATAAAGCAGTAAACAAGAATTGCAATATCCATCATTATTATCGAAAATGCTGATACTATAATCTTGCAGACATACATATTTACAACCTGCATCAGGAGAATTGATAATACTGTTCCAAGGATAACTGCCAGAACCGAAACAGGCACGATTCTAAATGCCAGCTGGAACTTAAGTTCTCTTGATGTGTATCCGAGCCCCTTCATTATTCCCAGTTCTCTGTACTGTTTTCTAATAGTTGAAGCCATCAAAATCGAGAGGATAAGGATTACTACAATTGCCGAAACCAGCATCAATGCTACCGCAATACCCGCAAATGATACCAGAAGCATATTTGCTATTTCTTCATTTTC
>CACZOE010000157.1 GCA_902782695.1 uncultured Lachnospiraceae bacterium
AGTATCACTCTTCTTGTCCAGATTTTCTTCTCTCTGAAGAACTCTCTTCTCCATATGCTGAATCTCAGCTCTGCGGTCTTTTACTTCTTTCTCGATCTCATTCTTAGCCTTAAGAGCATCCTCTTTGGCAGTCAGAAGTATATCCCTCTTCTTGGACTCAGCAGTCTTGAGTGCATCATCTATTATATCCTTAGCCTTATCTTCAGCCTTACCGATCTTTGCTTCAGCAATATTCTTACGATACGCATTACCGATAACAAAGCCTAAAACGGCGGCTATGACAAAGGCGGCTACTACGATGATTACCGTTACAACTGGACTCACAGGAGTACCTCCTTTATAATTATTTAGTTGTATCATATAGCAGCCAGATTACATCAAGCTACTATTAAAAACATATACCGTTCTATAATATACTTTAAAGAATATTATGTCAAGTAATTGTTAATCTGCTCAAAAGAAAAGCCATGACGCAGAAGAAAGCTTACTGCCCTTCTTTTTACCTTCTCATCAGACATGTCCTGACCGCCATATTTCTTTCTTATAAGCTCCTCAATAACACTTGCCTCATCCACTTCCTCATCCGTATAAACCTCGCTAAAAAGTTCGTCCAGATCAGGCAGATTAATGTGTCTCTTTGAGAGTTCCTTACGGATCATACTTTTACTTTTTGAACTCATATAAGATCTGATATAACTCTCTGCAAATCTTCTGTCATTCAGATAATTATACTCATAAAGGAGTTCTATAGCCTCTTCAATGGCGTACTCAGGGAAATCCTTCATTCTGAGTTTCAGACTCACATCGTAGGCAGACCTCTCCGAATCAGCCAGATAAGATACTCCCTTATCAAAAGCCCGGTAAATAATCGCTTTACGAATCTCCTCGTATTTCTCTTCACTGACTTCCAGAAAATCAGAGGGTGTGGGAATATCGAGTTTATTAAAATCAGACCTATACAGGAAGCCTATATAGGTCTGGTCATTATAGATCTTATATGATTTTCCTTTTAATTTTACATCCAGATAAATCATATCTTTTAAGTTTTATTCTTGCCCTTCTTTAGATTCTGCTTCAGGTTCTTCTTCGTTATTATTCAAATAAACTGCCCTGACTTTATCCTCTATCTCCTGCATAACATCAGGATTCTCTTTCAGATAAAGCTTTGCATTTTCACGTCCCTGGCCTATCTTTTCACCAAGATATGCATACCATGCACCAGATTTATTTACGATATCACATTTTGCAGCAAGATCAAGAATATCTCCTTCCTTTGAAATACCCTGACCGAACATAATATCAAATTCAGCCTCTTTAAATGGTGGTGAAACCTTGTTCTTCACTATCTTAACTCTGGTTCTGTTACCAACGCCCTCACCACCAGCTTTTATAGTTTCAGTACGTCTTACTTCCATTCTGACTGATGAGTAGAATTTAAGAGCACGTCCACCTGTAGTAGTCTCCGGATTTCCGAACATTACTCCAACTTTCTCTCTCAGCTGGTTAATGAATATAACTACACAATTGGTCTTGCTTATAACAGCAGTAAGTTTTCTAAGAGCCTGTGACATCAGACGAGCATGAAGACCTACATGGCTGTCACCCATTTCTCCGTCAATTTCTGCCTTTGGTACAAGAGCAGCAACACTATCGATAATAAGAACATCAATAGCACCTGAACGTACCATGGTTTCAGTTATCTCAAGAGCCTGCTCACCACTGTCAGGCTGAGAAATGTACAGATTATCAATATCAACTCCGATATTCTTGGCATATACTGGATCCAGTGCATGCTCAGCATCAATAAAGCCTGCTATTCCACCTCTCTTCTGAACCTCTGCAACAACATGAAGTGCAACAGTTGTTTTACCACTGGATTCTGGTCCATATATCTCAATTATACGTCCACGAGGCATACCACCTATACCGAGTGCTATATCCAGACTAAGTGAACCTGTTGGTACAGCTTCTATATTCATATTCTTGGCACTATCACCAAGCTTCATTACTGAACCCTTACCAAACTGCTTTTCAATCTGTGCAAGGGCAGCATCCAAGGCTTTTAATTTTTCTTCGTTAGCCATTTTAACTCCTTTCAAACATCTGTCTTCCCCTATAAGACAGATAATATATTCACGTTACAAAACATAAATAAAAACTATTCTGACGAACGAAATCAGTATAGCATAATAAGAAAAAAAATGCTATTATAAAAGCATCTGATTTGTGAGGATAAAAAGCATGTCAAATATCGCAATAATAGCTGAATATAATCCGTTTCACAACGGACATAAATATCTGATAGATAAGGCCAGGGAGAAAACTGGTCTTGATACTGTTGTTGCGCTTATGAGCGGCAATTTTGTTCAACGTGGAGCACCTGCCATGGCAGATAAATATTCAAGAGCCGAAGCTGCCATTCTTGGCGGAGCAAGTATAGTTCTTGAGCTCCCCGTCATATACGCAACCGGCAGCGCCAGGGATTTCGCAGAAGGCGCCATCAACATGCTCGATAAACTGAACAGCATTGAATATCTGGCGTTCGGAGCTGAAGATGAAAGAATGGATATATTTGACAGAGTCTCGGATATCCTCGCCTACGAACCAAAGGAATATACTATTCTTTTAAACAATTATCTGACCAAAGGATTATCCTATCCGGCAGCGAGTGAGAAGGCAATAGTAAAAATGCTTGGAAATGATAAATCCGATATCATCTCAAAGCCAAATAACATACTTGCTATTTCATATTTTGCTGCAATAAAGAAATATTCATCAAAGATAAAACCAGTCATTATCAAAAGGTCAGACGACGGATACCACAGTGACAGCTTTTCAGGAGCCTATGCAAGCGCTTCAGCTATCCGAAAAGCTATATCTGAAAAAAAGAAGATAAATGATTACATACCACATAAATGTATCGATTCTTATCTTCATTATCTTGGAAAGGAACTCCCTGATTGTGAATGGCTTACACCATTTATAGCATCCAGACTTATATACGACAGAAATCTGGATCCGGAGATTTCCGCACTTAACATGACACTCGATATGAATCAGGAACTTCTTAATCGTATAAGAAAAGCTCCTCTTCCAGCCAAGTATGTAGAACTTTCAGACTATCTAAAAACAAAGAATCTTACTCTTAGCAGAGTAAGCAGAGTTCTTCTCCATATGGTTCTGGGTATCAACGATAATGACAGAACGCTATCCACCGAAAATGGTTATAGTGAATACGTTAATCTTCTGGCACTGGACAAAAACTATTCCCAGAAGGTTAAAGAGCTTACAATGCTTTCCAAGCTAAAGGTAATAAATAAAAAATCCGAATTCAAGCCAGAAACCGAACTCGGACAGAGAATGTGGCAGTTAGATATACTGGCCACAGACCTTTATAATCAGATGATCTATGAAAATATCAATATCAGGCTGAAAAGAGAAAAAGCCTGTACTGTAAGAACCATATAAAAAACCAACGGACCAGCCCGTTGGTTTTTTTATGATAATTAATCATCTAAGAAATCATCATCGTCATCATAATCGTCATCATCAAAATCATCGTCATCATACTCTTCTTCGTCTTCATCCTCAACGATGTTCTTGATAGTACGTCTTGCAGGTTTTTCCTGAACAGGAATCTCTGCTATTGGCTCATCATCAAATTCCTCTTCATCAAAATCATCAGCATCGCCTCTTATAACGCTCTCAGGATTATTGTTAATAAGAGCAAGGCTTGCCTCAACCTCATTAAGATTTGTATCCATGGTGTAAACACCATTCTCAAGACTATCCATAAGTGTCTTGAAGTTTTCATTCTCAGCATCAAGAGTAGACTGAAGGAAATCTCTAAGTCCCTTTACTTTCTCTCTTGTATAAAGCATAGCGCTTCTACGAACTTCTGTAGCTTCTGCATTTGCATCTCCAACTATCTGTTCAGCCTCTTCTCTCGCAGCTTCAAGTATCTCATTAGATCTAGCATTTGCAAGCTCAGTTATATGATGTGCATCAACCAGACGGTTTGCCTCATTTACAGATTCGGATATAATGGCATCTGAACGTGTTCTTGCTGAAGCAAGTATAGCCTCCTTGTTTCTCATTATCTTTTTGCATCTCTCGATTTCACTTGGAAGCTTCAGCTTAAGTTCGTTAAGCATACGTTCAAGTTCATCCTTAGGCACGATGATCTTATTTGAAGAAAGAGGCTGATACTTACAGTTCTCGATATATACCTCGATCTCATCAATCATTTCTTCAACGCCCTTTTTACCCATTTTCTAATCCTCCTACTGATTAATCTTTACCTTCGCTTCTATAAAGGGAAGTATTTCATCAGGAACAAATCCCTTCACAGATTTACCATAACTGAGAAACTCCCTTACCATTGTTGAACTGATAAAAGAATACCTCGGATCTGTCGCCATAAATATGGTCTCTATGTCAGGAGACACCATATGATTACCCTGAGCCATCTGAAGCTCGCTATCAAAATCCGTTATCTCCCTAAGTCCTCTGACTATCACTTTAATGTTATTCTCTTTTGCAAAATCAACCAGAAGACCATTATACTGTTTAACCTTGACATTGCCAAGCCTTGTGACAACATCCTCTAACATATTAACACGTTCCTCATGAGAAAACAACGGAGTTTTTTTGCCTGAATTGTTGAGAATACACACATATACCTCATCAAAAATCCTTGAAGAACGTTCAATTATATCATAGTGCCCCATTGTAACCGGATCAAAGCTGCCCGGATAAACCACGGTGTTCATAAATCATTTTCCTATCTGTCTTTATTTCAAGCACAGAAATGTATGCTTGTTTGTTTTGTAATTCTTAGTCTTGTAAATCCTGAACTTAGTATCAGCTACAAAGCTCATATCCTCTTCATCGCTTGATTCAACGACAATAACCACATCTTCATTTGCAAAATTCATGGTATCAAGAATCTCAATGGTCTGTCTTTCAAGCCCCTTATTATACGGAGGATCAAGAAATATAATATCAGCATCCACAGTAGACATCCTTCTGAGAAAACTCAGAACATCTGACTTAACTATCTCAGACTCATTTTCAAACTTTGTAAAATGAATATTTTGTTTTATTACAGCTACAGCATCTTTACTGTTTTCAACCAGAACCGCTCTTCTGGCTCCACGTGAAAGAGCCTCAATGGCTATAGAACCACTTCCAGAAAAAAGATCCCAGAAAACACTGTCAGGAACATCCATCTGTAAACAGTTGAATAATGTTTCTTTGTATTTATCTGCTGTAGGTCTTGTAGCATCTCCCTCCAGTGTTTTCAGAGGAAGACTCCTTCTAGATCCTGCTATTACTCTCATATTTTAACCAACCTTTACTATAACATAGTATATCAATGATTTTCAACAAAAAGTTATGTAAATTACTTTTACGAATTAAAGTAGTAAACTAACATCCTGAGCAAGTCTCAGCATATCAGCATGATTATATATATCAGCCAGCTTAAAGTTCATCTCACCACTCTGTCTGATACCGAAGAAATCCCCTGGTCCCCTGAGTCTAAGATCTTCAGAAGCTATAAAAAATCCGTCATTAGAATTCTCCAGAACCTTCAGTCTTTCTTCAGATTCTTTCGTTTTCTTAACATTTATGAAAATAGCATAGCTCTGGGCACTTCCTCTTCCAACACGACCTCTCAGCTGATGAAGCTGTGCCAGACCGAAACGCTCAGCATTTTCAATCATCATAACTGTCGCATTAGGATTATTTATACCAACTTCTATAACCGTTGTGGAAACAAGAACATCTATTTCTTTATTTATAAAACTATGAAGTATATCATTCTTCTCGCTTTCCTTCATCTTTCCATGAAGATAGGCAACTCTGATATCTTCACCCAGAGCCTTTTTAAGGTCCTCTGAATAATTAATAACATTTTCAGAATCACTGGTTTCACTTTCCTCAACCATAGGGCATATAACGTAAGCCTGGTGTCCTTCAGCCACTTGTTTCCTTATAAAGCCATATGCAGAAGGTCTGTAATCCGTACCAACCACGCAGTTCATTATCTTCTTTCGATCAGCCGGCATTTCTTTTATGACAGATATATCCATGTCAGCATATAGGATTATAGCCAGGGTTCTCGGTATCGGAGTCGCACTCATAACCAGCACGTGCGGCATATCCCCCTTTTGTTCAAGCCTTTCTCGTTGTTTTACACCAAACCTGTGCTGTTCATCTGTAATGAC
>CACZOE010000158.1 GCA_902782695.1 uncultured Lachnospiraceae bacterium
GGTATTACTTCAGGTGGATCCTGCATATCAGCAAACATAAGAACAGCTGCATCTCCTTCAGCCTGAGATAGCCCATAAAAAGTAGATTTTGAAAATCCAAAATTTGTATTATTAAAAATAGCCTGAACTCTTTTGTCTGAATCACACAAACTCCTGATAAGTTCTCTTGACTTATCCTCAGATGCATTATCTATATAAAGAACCTGAAAATCATATTCACTTAACTTTGTAAAAACATCCTTCACTCTCTTGTAAGAATCAATGATATTACTTTCTTCATTATAAGTAGGAATAACAACTGTCACAGTCTTCATCTTTTTACCCTTCCAGTTTATTTCTTTTTTAAACTTAAAATCATTTATTCATCAATGATGATTCTTATTCCATAATAAGACTTATAATACTTTGAATCATATTCTTTTTGATAATTCAGATAATGCAGGTTAATCCTTTCATTATTTAGACTGTCTGAATACGCCGGAACCACCACTTCATCTTTTTTATTTTTAACGGCATTTTCAATCAAAGTTTTCCTTTCATAAGATGTATTATAATACTCTTTTATCTCACCAAAATGGATCATTGATAAGCCCCCTATCAAAAGAATAGATAAGCAGCTAAATAAAATATCAAATCTATGATTCAAATAATTAGAGAAAAACTCATGTATTATATAAATCTGAATCAGGTAATAAAACAATATAAACTGTTCCATACCATATTCAACAGCCCTTGGAAAAAATGCCCATACAACTATAGATAAAAAAGCAGAAAAAAACACAAGCCACTCATCAGCGAATAATATTTTTAAACTTGTTTTATCTTTCTTTACTATATATACAAGAGTAAGAAAGAATATTATCATGACTACAACAGAAAGAATATTCCCTCCAACAGTTCCGTTTATAACCTTCATATGAATGTCAACGCTACTCCTAAGGCGGCTAAAATATGATAGTTTAATCTCTTCATTTTTTAAATTCATCCTGTAAAAATTTCCCGGGGCCAAAAAATCAAGAAGATAACCTATCCCAAAACCCGTATGCTCAAATACAGATTTCCATGTTTTATTATGCCTTTTTATTGAAATCAGATAATATACCAGAATAGGAACAAAAACACAAAAAGAAATAACTTCATGGGATAATCCAGCTAGCAATCCAACTATTTGTAATATGATTATATTGGACTTTTTTCCTTTTTTATCATTAACAACTGTAAGATTATAATATAGTAAACAGAAAAACACACCAAAAGAATACACTGTAGTCATTATCCACATATAAGCAAAATAAGCTTTTGCACGATACCAATACAGAGCCAAATAAAGAATTACAAAAATAATAGGATTTTTTATAACTTCCTTTATATCTTTATAAACTATTCTCATTGCAAGAATTATATTTCCGGCAAAAAGAAAAACAGTAATCATCGCTTGTACGGCTCTAGGAAAAAGTTTTCCTATAACCTCAAGACTATATCCGGTTAATCTTCCAGACCAATACATATATATATCGCATAACGAGGAAAATACCTGATGTAAGGTCGTAATCCTTCCTCCAAGAACAGAATTTAAGTCATAATCATCCAGGTAAAAAGACAAAAAATTCTCACACCCAAAAAGAACATCATCACCGATAGGTTCATTTATATAACAAAACCAGCACATAAAAGAAGTCACCAAAAAAATAACCACAAATCCTATAACAATCTTTATATTTTCTTGTTTTTTTATTACTTTTTTTGTGGCATCCATAGTCTACCTATTTCCTATTCAAATTATGTCATTAAATACATAGCATTTTATCATAAGGCGACCACCTTTTCCAATATTTCAAAACGAGAATTGTCGATTTTTTAAGAGAAATATATTATAAGAAATCAAACTGCAGCTGGCTGGTCTTTGGCATGTCGCCAAGGATTCCCAGCTCGGCCATTTTATCTATGATGGTTCCGGAGATTTTTGCACGGTCACGAAGTTCCTGCTGTGACATGAAGAGACCTTCCTTTGCCGCTTCTTCCAGCTGACGGGCTGCACTTTCGCCCATTCCTTCTATGGAGAGCAGGCTTGGCATTATCTTGCCGTCTATTATCTGGAAACGGTCTGCCTTAGCCTTGTAAATATCTATCGGAAGGAATTCGAATCCACGGGCATACATTTCCTTCACCAGTTTCATATCGCGGTAAAGGAGCTGTTCTTTTGCACTCATGGCATTCTTGTCCATAACTTTATACTGGTCGAGCACTCCATCCAGATGAGCTTCTCCCTGACACATTACTTCGTATGAAAATGCATCTGCTCTGATACTGTAATACGCTGTATAGTATGCCAGCGGATAGTATATCTTAAAGTACGCTACTCGCCATGACATCATAACATATGCTACAGCATGCGCTTTCGGGAACATGTACTTGATCTGTTCACAGCTCCAGATGTACCAGTCAGGAACCTCATGCTCTTCCATCTTCTTCCTGAAATCCGGCCATTCCTTACATTTTCCTTTTGCAACAAGTCCTTTACGAACACGCTCCATGATGGTAAATGCATCTCCCGGCTCAAGCCCCTGATAAAGCAGGTATACCATGATATCATCACGACAGCAGATAGCACTGGACAGTTTACATTTACCTTCCTGGATCAGCTTCTGGGCATTTCCAAGCCACACATCAGTTCCATGGGCAAGACCAGCTATACGGACCAGATCAGAAAAACTCTGTGGATCCGCGTCTATAAGCATCTGCATAGCAAACTCTGTACCAAACTCAGGGATACCAAGTGAACCAAGAGGAACTCCATTCATATCTTCAGGCTTGATGCCAAGAACATCTGTACCCTTGAAAAGTGACATTACCTTCTTATCATCCAGCGGTATATCAGTAGCCTTGATTCCTGTTAGGTCTTCAAGTCTTTTGATCATGGTAGGATCATCATGTCCAAGAATATCAAACTTAAGAAGGTTATGATCAATAGCATGATAATCGAAATGTGTGGTAATGGTATCAACCGTCATATCATTTGCAGGCTTTTGAACAGGTGTGAAGCTGTATATCTCCTCGGTATCCGGCATAACTATGATTCCACCAGGATGCTGTCCTGTAGTTCTTTTAACATTTACGCATCCCTTGGCAAGTCTCTCTACCTCAGCACGGCGCTTGGTTATATCTCTGGCCTCACAGTATTTAAGCACATATCCATATGCAGTTTTTTCTGCAACAGAACCAACTGTTCCGGCTCTGAAGGAATGATCTTCTCCGAATATTTCACCGATATAAGCGTGTGCTCTCGGCTGATATTCACCAGAGAAGTTAAGGTCTATATCAGGCTCCTTATCACCCTTGAAACCAAGGAATGTTTCGAAAGGAATATCATGTCCTTCCTTCTTCATCTTAGTCCCACAATGCGGGCAGTCCGCATCCGGCATATCACAACCTGACATTCCTGAGAATTTCTTAACTCTCTCTGTATCAAATTCTGTATAGTAACACTTCGGACATATATAATGTGGCGGAAGCGGATTTACCTCTGTGATTCCAGACATAGTAGCTGCAAAGGAGGAACCAACGGAACCTCTGGAGCCTACCAGATAACCATCATCATTTGACTTCCAAACCAGCTTCTGAGCGATAATGTACATAACCGAATATCCATTACCGATAATGGAATCCAGTTCTCGCTTAAGCCTGTCTGTAACAAGCTGCGGCGGATTTGGTCCATAAATCTCATGCATTTTTTTCTCACAGATGTCACGAAGTATCTGATCCGAATTCTCGATAACCGGTGGTGCCTTATCAGGTCGAACCGGTGATATTTTATCTATCCAGGACGCAACGAGATTTGTATTTGTCACCACTACTTCATAAGCCTTTTCTGCACCCAGATAGGCAAACTCATCCAGCATTTCATCGGTAGTTCTGAAATAAAGTGGAGGCTGTTTCTCCATCTCTTCCTTTACACTATCTACCACCTTCGGAGCACCTGTATCCTTCATCTTCTCTTCCATAAGTTCTGCACCGGTTTTCTTCTTGGCAGGCTGACCCTTCTTCGCTCCTTCGAGAATGATGGTTCTATAGATAGCATCCTCAGGATTAAGGAAATGTACATCTCCGGTTGCAACAACAGGCTTGTCATATCTCTCACCCAGTTCAACTATCTTACGATTTATATCTCGAAGATCCTCCTCATTTCTGATACTTTCGGTCCTGTCATCATCTATGAGATATTTGTTATTACCGATAGGCTGTATCTCCAGATAATCGAAAAATCTTACAAGTCTTGCCAGTTCATCCTCCTCTGCTCCATCAAGTATAGCCTGGTACAGTTCACCAGAGGAACATGCCGAACCAACGATCAGTCCTTCTCTATATTTTTCAATGAGCGACATAGGTATCTTTGGTCTCTGGGTGATACCCACACCACCATAATACTTAATATGAGATTCCGACACCAGCCTGTAAAGATTAGTTCTTCCGGTCTCGTTTTTACAGAAAATTATTCCATGATAAGGACGAGTTTTCCTTATCATATCCGCCGATGCACTTCCCTGTTTATTCAGGTCATCCACTGTCTTTGCACCTGATTTGTTTATAAGTTTCATCAGATTTATGAATATATCAGAGGTAACCTCTGCATCGTCGCAGGCTCTATGATGATGGGCATTTGTAAGTCCAAAATATTTGGTAAGTTTATCCAGATTGTACTTACCAAGATCTGGAAGAAATACATAGGCCAGTGTCATTGTATCCAGAGCGGTAAAGTCATACTCCAGTCCCAGCCTTTTTGCATTTACCTTGATAAATGTAGTATCAAACACC
>CACZOE010000159.1 GCA_902782695.1 uncultured Lachnospiraceae bacterium
AACAAGTGCATAAAGAACAGCTGTCTCTATGAATACGATACCAAGGATCATAGATGTTCTGATCTTACCCTCTGCCTCTGGCTGACGAGCGATACCTTCAGCTGATTTACCAACGCAAAGTCCCATTGCAATAGTACCTGCTCCAGCTGCAAGACCAATAGCGATTGCTGCTGCTACAGCTTTTGCTCCTGTTGAACTACCAGCATCTTCCTCTGCTTCTTCAGTAGTAGCTGTCTCAGCTGCAAAAGTTGATGCTGCAGGAGCTGCTGCTGAGAAAAATGCAAATGCTGCAAAGAATAATGCAACTGTAATAATGGATTTCTTTATAAGCTTCATTTCGATACCTCTTTCTATTTATTTTCAGTTTATATTTTTTTCTATGCCGCGTTTATGGCACCATCAGTTTTCTTCTGTTTCTTTTTCTTAGGCTTCTTCTCATGAACCTCTGAAACTTCTCCATAGTAGATGGAGGTCAGCATCGTAAGTACATAAGCCTGAACCACTGCATGAATCAGTGTAAACAGAACACCTACAAAAACAGGCAGTACAAAACTGAGCTTTATTGTATAGTAAACCAGTTCCGTTACCAACGTTCCCGAAAGCAAAGCACAGAAAAGTCGGAAACTCATGGAGATTGGAAGTGAAAACTCTTTAAGTGTCAGACCAACACCCTTTACTTTATTCTTCAATATACCACCAGACATGATGAATCCATAAGAGAATACACCCATTGCAATCGCTCCGTTAATATCACAGAGTGGCGCAGGCAGTGATATCGAATGACCTGTAGTTGTTATCCACTGAATTCCGAAAAGCTCAAATATAGTCCCCACGAAGATATATGATCCGGCTGCGAATACATATGCTCCAAGGATACTGTTCAGATGCGGACTGTTCGTCTTGGCCAGATTATCAAAATATCCCACCCAGGTTTCAATCACTATCTGGAATTTTCCAGGTACAGTTTTGAAATGTGGAACTGCAAATATTCTTATCATCAAAGCCATAAAAAGTAATATGGCAGTGACAAGATAACCTGCTACAAGTGAAGGGTTAACCGTGAGTCCAAAAAAGCTTACTTTATTACCGTCATGAATAACGGCGTCTCTCATAACTTCCTTGATAGATTCGTGGCTGCCGCCTCCCTTATTTGTGACAATTATTCCGACCAGGAGCAGTACCAGAACTATACCCATAATCACGAGAAATCTGGTTCTCTTTCCTTTGTCCAAATCCTTTTCTCCTTTCATCATAAATAATTGTTAAGCTGATTTTATCCGCTCAACACATACCAGCCTTTGTTATATCACAAATGACGTTGTGATACAAGAAAAAAAGCAGAACCAAGGTCCTGCTCTCTTTCCGTAGGATTATCCTTAAAAGACACTCCTGCCGATTTATTGTCTTGAATTTAACATGCCACCGAACACTGCTCCACAAAGACCTCCAACAAGATGTGTCAGCTGTGACACATTGTCCTTAACTGCAATCATGGTAACAAATTCGGAGCCCAGATATATGATCATTACAAGAATGAGTGATATCGGAATTTCTCCCCTTTTAAGGTCACCAGCCGAAACCAGTATTATCATCATAAATACCAGACCACTGGCTCCCAGAAGTGCTGTATGCGGAAATACGATTATCTGTACCAGTCCAGAAATAAGAGCTACCAGACCAAAAGCTTCAAGAAGCGTACTACTTTTATACTTCTCCTCAAGCACAGGTCCCAGAAGAAGAAACAGTGTCATATTTGATGCATAATGCGAAAGGTCTGCATGCCCCAGTACATGTCCGAAGAGTCTTATAAAGAAAGGTACACTGAGCTTGCTTCTATATACTTCAAAAAACATCTGAGTGCTCTTTCCCTTTGTGATCCATCCGACCACCAGCACTATTAATGAAACAAGTGCAAATGTAAGTGTAACCGGTGCATTATAGGTAAATGACAGTTTCTTTTTACCTTCCGACATTTAAATATCCCTCCATACTTTTCCTTCTATATAATAATCGTATCTATTTTTTTCTTAACAGCCCTTTATTCTTCACCAAGTACCTGTGAAAGAACATCCTTTATCTTCTTTACAGGAACTATGTTCAGCTCCTTCTTTACCTCTTCAGCAACATCCTCGAGATCTTCAACATTCTTCTCCGGAATGTAAACTGTCTTTACTCCTGCTCTAACTGCTGCCATAAGCTTTTCAGGCAGTCCGCCGATAGGCATCACATTTCCTCTGAGAGATATCTCTCCTGTCATAGCCACCGATGGATTAACTGATTTTCCTGTTACCAGTGATGATAGTGCCGTTATGAGTGTGATACCGGCTGACGGTCCATCCTTCGGAACTGCTCCTTCAGGTACGTGAATATGAAGATCCATATCCTTCAGGCATTCAGTCTCCTTCGGATACATATCCTTCACCAGACTGATAGCTATCTCAACGGATTCCTTCATGACATCTCCCAGCTGTCCGGTAATAATGGTTTTGCCGCTTCCCTTTACAAGTTTTGTTTCAATAAAGAGTATCTCTCCGCCTGCCATAGTCCAGGCAAGTCCTGTTACTACTCCAGGCACTGATTTCTTGTCGATTATATCATGACTAAGTGCCCTGTGCCCCAGAAACTCTCTAAGGTTTGCAGGCTTCACGGATATCTTTTCATTATTTCCTTTTACCAGCTGAACAGCCGCATATCTCATCAGTGTATCTATCTGTTTTTTCAGACCTCTGACACCTGATTCCATTGTATAATCAGCTATTATTTTTTTGATAGCTGCATCTGTGATATTCAGATTCTTTCTCTTTATTCCCGCTGCCTTCATGGACTTAGGAATGAGATGCTTCTTAGCTATATAGAACTTTTCAGTTGCTGTATATCCAGGAAATTCTATTATCTCCATACGGTTAAGAAGCGGCTCAGGTATGGTGTCCGTAGAATTTGCTGTACATACAAAAAGCACATTTGAAAGGTCATAAGGCACATTCATGTAATGGTCTGTAAATGTTGCATTCTGCTCAGGATCAAGCACCTCAAGAAGTGCAGAAGATGGATCACCACCATAATCTCTTACCAGTTTATCAACCTCATCCAGGACCATAACAGGATTTGAAACTGTGCTTCGCTTCATTCCCTCCATTACACGGCCTGGCATAGCACCTATATAGGTACGTCTGTGTCCACGGATCTCAGCCTCATCTCTTACACCACCGAGACTGATACGAACATATTTTCTACCAAGAGCATCAGCAATACTCTGACCGATACTGGTTTTACCGGTTCCCGGAGCTCCTACAAAAAGAAGGATAGAACCCGACTGCTTCTTGTTCAGAGCCATAACCGCCATCTGCTGAATGATACGCTCTTTAACCTTTTTCAGTCCATAATGCTCTTTATCCAGGATTTCCTCTGAACGTTCCAGATCAATAGGAACCAGCTCCTCCTGTTTCCAGGACAGGCTTGTCACAAAGTCCAGATAATCATAAAGCATTCCATATTCATGTCCATCCTGACCTTCCTGCTTCATACGTCCAAGCACCTTCAGGGCTTCCTTCTTTGCAGTCTCGTTCATTCCGGACTCTTCTATACATTTCTCAAATCTTCTTACATCAGAAATGTTTTCTGGATGCATTTCATCAAGTTCTCTCTGCAGTATCTCTATCTGCTTCTTGATGGCATCCTCACGATATATATTCTCATTTCTCTGCTGCTGCTCAAGCTCAGCACCCTCAGCAACATCAGCCAGTTCCATGAAACTATAGGCCGCATGCTCTATCAGATCGTATCTCTCAGATAACTTGTCGACCTCAACGATTTCATACTTTTCCTCCCAGGAGATACTGAAGTATCCAACCATGGAGCAGGCCAGCTCATTAATATTCTTCCACTGAAGTATGAAACCTCTGGCCCAGAGACCCCACTGATAGTTCTGAACAAATTTGAGAAATTTATTCTTCAGCTTTTCAAATCTGTCACTTAATTCTTCTACCTTAAGGTCCGCAATTTCTGGTCTTATGTCAACCAGTGTATCTGCGTTTCCGTTTTCGTCTCTTTCAAGCGACAGGATATTTACTCTGTCCTTGGTTCTGACCTTTACATTTCCTTCATTATCCACCGATTCCAGCTTTGCAACTACTCCTATAGGATAAATGTCGCTTATGGTAGCTGTTTTAGGTTCTATATCATCTCTGAGAAGAGCAAATGCAATCTCAGTGCCCACACTGAGTTCGTCTATCTCCCACCCTTCAATTACTTCTTTTTTAAAATAAAATGTGACATCCGGGAGAAGTATAGTATCGTAAATTGGTATTGTCAGCATAATAATTCCTCCTTACATTCTCCGATTGTTAGCACTTTAACCCAATGAGTGCTAACTGATATTTTACTCTTTTAAAAGTATAAATGCAACCACTATTTATTTCTTTACAGTTTTTATATTTTGAGTTATTATTAATCATGAGAGAATATGTAATTTTATTTGAGGTACTACGATTTGAAAATAGATTTGAACGAAATTTTATATGCAGTATCCTCTGGTCTTGACGCAGTTGAACAGGAGCTTCTCGGAGTAAGAACAGGTCACTGTAAAAGGATTGCTGCTATATCTATAATGCTTGGCAAGAATCTCGGACTCACAGCGGATGAGCTTATAGATCTGGCTGCATTTTCCATTCTTCATGACAATGCCCTTACTGAGGTAAATCAGGAAGAACAACAATACAGTAAGTACAACAACGGCGAGAATTATTCCATCCATGATTACAACGTCAGAAGATGTATAATCGGTGAAAGAAATGCGAAGTTCATGCCCTTCAGAACCAACAACCGTGATGTAATACTTCTCCATCATGAGAACGCTGACGGTTCAGGTCCGCAGGGACGTACCTATGACAGAACTCCTATCAAATCCCAGATAATTCATCTTGCAGATACTCTTGACAACACTTACGATCTGACAAGTGCCAGTAAAGAGATTCACGGCTCAGTTATCTATTTCGTAAAGAGCAATGCCGGCAGACTATTCTCAAGAGAGATTGCTGATACTTTCTGTAAGACCTTCAAGATGAAACATCTGGTATCTATAGATGTAGCACATATTGATAATCATCTCAGAAAAGCAACCAAACATTTTAATGATGAATACTCCAATCAGGAGGTTGTAAATCTGGCAACCCTGATTGCCCAGATAGTTGATTACAAATCACATTATACCTGTAAGCACTCAACAGGAGTTGCTGAAAAATGTGATACCATGGCTACATACTATAATTTCTCTGATGATAAGAGAACCAAGTATTATCTGGCAGGTGCACTTCACGACATCGGAAAACTTATGATAAGTAATTCCATCCTGCAGAAACCGGCAAAGCTTAATGATTACGAGTACGAGCTGATGAAGCAGCATGCTTACTATACTTATGATATCCTGAAGCATATCAAGAAAAAGGAAATGATGGATATCACATTATGGGCATCACATCATCACGAGAAGCTGAATGGCGAGGGTTATCCTTTTGGACTTACCGGCGAGCAGCTCTCCCATGAAGAGAGACTCATGACCTGCTGCGATATATATCAGGCACTTACAGAAGAACGTGCTTACAAGGAAGGATTCTCACACGGAAAAGCCATTTCCATCATGCGTGACATGGTCATCAAGGGTGAGATTGATAACGGAATTGTAAATGCAATGGATGCAGTGTTCAGTCAGAACATCGAATATAAAGTTCCTAAAACTTCAATTCTGACCACATAAAAAGGTGAAGTCGTTTATAGCGATTTCACCTTTTTGATTCTTATATTTAATTATTCTGTCAGACTCAATTAATTCATAATTATTTACGACTTAATTGGCCATAGTTTTTTGTTTAATAAAACATTTCTACCAGGATATAACTTCGTGACCGGTCTCAGTTACAAGCACCTGTATCTCCCACTGTGCAGACATGGAACCATCCTCTGTATAAACAGTCCAATCGTTATCAGCATCAACAAATATCTCATGACGCCCTGCATTTACCATAGGTTCTATAGTAAACATCATTCCCGGTGCCATAAGCATATCGGTACCACGTCTTGTTACGTAGCTTACCCATGGTTCCTCATGGAATTCTATACCAACTCCATGTCCACCTATTTCTCTTACTACAGAATAACCTGCTGCTTTGGCATGGTCATTTATGACCTGTCCCATATCACCCAGGAAGCCCCATGGCTTTACTTTTTTCAGACCAAGCTCCACGCATTCTTTTACAGTCTGAACCAGTTTTTTGTTCTCTTCTGAAACATTTCCCAGCATGAACATTCTGGAAGAATCTGAGAAATAACCATTGAGAATTGTAGAACAGTCTACATTTATTATATCGCCATCCTGAAGTATCTCATTCTCATCAGGAATACCATGACATACTGCGTCATTTACTGAAGTACATACACTCTTTGGGAAGCCTTCATAATTTAGTGGCGCCGGAATAGCACCATGCTTCTCACATACCTCATTCACTATCCTGTTAATATCCTCTGTGCTCATTCCGACACAGATCTTATCAGCTACAACATCGAGACATTCAACATTTACCTTGGCACTCTCCTTTATCAGAGCTATCTGCTCAGGAGTCTTAATCATATTCCTTGTAGGAACCTTTGCCTTCTGATTCATGTAGAATTCTATCTTTCTGTCAAACTCTTCATGACACTGCTTATACTTCTTTCCACTGCCACACCAGCAGGGATCATTTCTTCCAATCTTCTTAGCCACCTTGGCACCTCTTTCATAATTCTATCTTTTTCAAATTTTGCTTTGTAGGAAACGCAGTTTCCAATTAATTATAATAAACTGCGGTATCAGACTTTAATATCAAATACCGCAGTTAAATATAACTTACTACTTTATTATTGTCAATAGAATCATTATGACTATACTACAACAG
>CACZOE010000160.1 GCA_902782695.1 uncultured Lachnospiraceae bacterium
AGAATATGCCAGGATTTGAATCATGAGACTTCCCTGGGCAAACGGTAGCGGAGCACTACTTAGCGTTGACGGAGGCCGAGTAGCAGGAAAAAAGTGCCGCCGATCGTTTCCATAGAAGTTTCGGGGTGAGCGGACATTCTTTTTTACTGCGTTAAACGAGGTCGACAGGCAATGATTAGTAAGCGCAGCGTGTTTGAACAGGGAACGTGCTCATATTTCAAATCCGTCCGTTTAAAGTAGTATACAAATATAGATTAGAAAATACACGGAGTGATGTATGAACGTAAATAAGATACAATTTGATACACCTGCAGGGGACTGGAATGAGGCGCTTCCTGTGGGAAATGGAAGACTGGGAGGCATGGTCTTCGGAACACCGTATACGGAAAGAATCCAGCTGAATGAGGATAGTGTCTGGTTTGGCGGAAAACGTAACAGGATCAATCCTTCAGCGAAGGAGAAGCTTCCCGAGATAAGAAACCTTATCATGGAAGGCAGAATTGCAGAGGGCCAGGAACTCTGCACTTTTGCGCTTTCTGGAATCCCGGAGGAGCAGAGGCATTATGAGTCACTGGGAAATCTCTATATCGAATTTATGGGCCGCAGGCTGGAGTATACAGATTTTGGCCGAGAACTGGACATAAGCCGCGCTGTTGCCGAAATGCATTTCACCATGGATGGAGTGAGATATAGCCGGGAGGTTATAGCAAGTTATCCAAAAAATGTAATGGCAGTTCACCTGACTGCAGATAAGGCTGGCTCCCTGTCATTTCATGCCCAGCTGGGCCGTGGCTATGCACCCTGGGAAAATCTTCCTTACGAGCGTCAGACCATCAGAAGGCAGAATTATAATGTGTTTACAGATGATTTAAAAGTACTGGATGGCAGTATCCAGCTGATGGAATCCGTGGTTGGAGGAAGGGATGGAATATCCCTTGCAGCCGGTATAAAGATCCTTCCTACAGGTGGAACTGTAGAAGTGATAGGAAACAGCATTCTGGTCAGAAATGCGGATGAAGCCCTCATACTTCTTGCGGCAGACACAACCTTCCGTGAGGATGTGCCAGGGGATTCCGTGATCAGAAGACTAAATGAGGCGGCTGAATGCAGCTGGCAGGAGCTTCTGGATGAACACATTAAGGACTATAAATCGCTTTATGACAGAGTGACTCTTGAGATAGAGGGACAGGAAAAGGTGACCCGTTTCTTCCAGTTCGGACGCTATCTTCTGATAGCCAGTTCCAGAGAAGGCTCCCTTCCTGCCAATCTTCAGGGCATCTGGAATCAGGATTATACACCGCCCTGGGGAAGTAAATATACTATAAATATTAATACCGAAATGAACTACTGGCCCGCACTTGTGACGAATCTCGCAGAGTGTCAGGAGCCTCTTATCACACTGATTGAAAGAATCAGGGAAAGTGGTAAGAAGACTGCCAGAGAAATGTACGACTGCGGAGGCTTCGTAGCACATCATAATACAGATATATGGGCTGACACCTGTCCGCAGGACGTCTGCATAAGCTCCAGCTACTGGGTGATGGGGGGAGCATGGCTTTCTCTTCATATCTGGGAACAGTATCTGTTTACACAGGACAGGGATTTTCTTGAGGATAAGTATCCTATAATGCGGGATGCGGCTACATTTGTCATGGACTATCTGATTCAGGACGGAGAATATCTGGTTACATGCCCGACCCTTTCGCCGGAAAATACTTATAAACTTCCGAATGGTGAAGAGGGTGTTATCTGCAAGGGCGCAGCTATGGATAACCAGATAATCAGAGAACTGCTAAATGCCTGTATCAAGGCAGAATCGATTCTTGACATAAACGGCGAGGCAGAAACAGACAATGAAAAGATTTCTGGAGAAGGTTCCATCTCAGAAAGAGCCACTGAAGTTTTAAGACATATCAAGCCTGATTCTATTGGAAAATATGGTCAGGTAATGGAATGGAATGAAGACTATGAAGAATTAGAGCCGGGGCATAGACATATATCCCAGCTGTTTGCTCTTTATCCCGGTACAGGGATAACCAGAAGCTGTACTCCCGAGCTTTTTGAGGCTGCGAAGAAAACCATCGAGAGAAGGCTGTCCTTTGGAGGAGGACATTCCGGATGGAGCCGTGCCTGGATCATAAATATGTATGCAAGACTGGGAGAAGGAAATCTGGCGGCAGAAAATATAGAGAAGCTGATAGATGAACAGACACTTCCAAATCTTTTTGACAATCATCCGCCATTTCAGATAGATGGGAATTTCGGTTGTACTGCCGGAATCGCAGAAATGCTGGTTCAGAGCCATGAGGGCGGAGTAAGACTCCTTCCTGCACTTCCTTCTATGTGGAAGTCAGGAAGAGTTACAGGTCTCAGACTCCGAGGTGGTAGGATTCTGAAAAACCTGGAGTGGAAAGACGGCGTTATTATAAAATCAGAACTGGAATAATCTATGCAGTCAGTCCTGTAAATATACTCATCAGCACGGTGATGGACAGAATGGATACTATGGTGGAAATGGCTATGGCATTTGACAAAAGTTCCGTATTCTCTCCCAGTTTCTCTGACTGGATAAGAGGGAGGTTACCTATAGGCATTGCGGCCATCAGACATAGTCCCAATATGGTCACCGAATCAAATTTAAGTGCCCTGAGGACAAAGAACATCAGAATAGGTACAAGAATCATCCGTATTGCGATATATATCCATATACGGATGTTTTTTAATCCCTTGGTTATATCAGATCTGGCTATACCGACACCCAGAAGTGACATGGATAAAAAGACTGTAGCATTTCCGATAAAGCTGATGCTGTTGGATATAATAAGTGGTGGTTTTATATCAAACCAGAAGACCATCAGACTCAGCAGAGCCATTATGGTTCCGGGACTTAATACATTTTTCAGATTGATCTTTTCTTTTCCGTTACTCATGACTACGATTCCGTGAGTGTAGAAAAGGAGACAGTACATTACATTGCAGACAATTACATAGAGAATTGCATTTTCCGGAAGGATGGCGCGGGCAACGGGGATTCCGATGAAACCTACATTTGTATAAACTGTCATCAGATTATAGAAACGTCTGTTGTCACGGTCGGCCCTGATAAGTATTGGAAATATGAATCCCAGCAGAACCAGTCCGAAGTAAAAGGCTGCCCCAAGGATCAGAGCAGTAATCAGGTCTCCGTGGCTTGCAGTTATATTTCCGGATAGAATGGACGCAAGGATAAGTGCCGGGTTGCAGATATCCATTACGATAGTAGATATTTTCTGGGAAGTGACATCATCGATGACCTTCTTTTTGTACAGACTTATTCCGATTGCAACCAGAATGGTGATCACTCCCATCTGCTGCAGAACAACAATGGTACTCATAATAAAAACCTCTTAAAATCTTGTGCACCCCATCAGTCAGCTGTTAAGTCAGCTGATAGGGATTTTAGCACTGTTTTAGTCATCCCGCAAATAAAATCGTATGGCATTAAATACATATTAATGATAAAATAATAGAATAAGTGTTCTTTGTTCTACCGAAGGGAAGTGTTTCATATGTTAAAGTATAATATTGACTATGAAATAATGGGTGTTCTGATAACTATTATAGTTACGATAAAGTTTCATACCAGTTATGTGATCACCACCAGAAGCGATAAAGCTTTCAAAAAACTGCTTTATTTTATATTAACTGCGCAGTTTTTTGATATTCTCACTGCATTTACATTTTCCATGGAAAATCCCCGAGTTAATGTATTAAATATGATTCTGAACACCATATATTATATGTGTGCGGCGGCCACGGCTGTGGAGTTTGAGGGCTACATCATCAGTTATATCGATGTGGTGGTTGAAAATAAAGTCTACGGTATAGTGAGACGCGTTGTTTTTGTGTTCTATGTCTTGCATGGACTACTGAATCCATATACGCACCTGGCCTTTTATTTTGATTCGGCTGGTATTTACCGCCACGGACCTCTTTATATTCTGGGTTATATCATTCCGGGATTTTTTGGTTTGTCAGCACTGCTCCATATCATAATGCACAGGGAGTGTTTTGAACGAAGACAGTGGATATCAAGTGTTGCATTTGTAATGATAGTTTTTGTTACCATGATGCTTCAGGCTTTCGTATTATCTGATGTCTATCTGACCTACGCCCTTATTCCTGTGGCACTGCTTATGATATTTTTCTCGCTGGAAACTCCGGACTACAGGAAACTCACAAAAACACTGGGCGAGCTGGAAAATGCAAAAGAAGAGGCATGGCATGCAAATCAGGTAAAGAGTGATTTTCTTGCAAATATGTCTCATGAGATACGTACTCCTATAAATGCCATTCTGGGATTTGACGAAATGATTCTTCGTGAGAGCAAGGAAAAGGAAGTAGTCAAATATGCTGCAAATATAAAAAACAGTGGTCAGTCCCTGCTTTCACTTGTAAATGACATACTGGACCTTTCAAAAATAGAGGCCGGCAAGATGGAGATAATTCCGCAGGAATATGATGTAGTGGAGATGGTTTCTTCACTTCTCAGAATGATGACTCCGAGGGCTGAAGAAAAGGGACTAAAGATAAATGTAGATATAGACAGCAAGATTCCGAGAAAGCTTATAGGCGATGATGTAAGGATAGCGCAGGTTCTGACGAATCTTCTGACAAATGCGGTTAAGTATACTCAGAAGGGTGAAATAACGATCCAGATGAAGGCAGAGAAGGAAGCAACGGATGAGGTCAGGATTCTCTATTCTGTAAGAGATACTGGTGTTGGAATCAAGGAAGAAAACACTGCGGTTCTGTTTTCTGAATTCAGCCGTGTCGAAGATTCAAATTCACGAAAGATAGAAGGAACCGGTCTGGGACTTCCTATCTCTATGAAATGTCTGAATCTCATGGGCAGTAAGCTGGAGGTGAAGAGTGTATATGGAGAAGGTTCTATCTTCTTTTTCTTCCTTACTCAGCAGGTGGCACGTCCTGAGCCTATAGGTGATTTTGAAATAGCCAGAATGGATATTAAAGAGGCTGTAAGGATATTCAGAGAGGACTTTACTGCTCCGGATGCCCGTGTACTTGTGGTTGATGATGTAGATATGAATCTAAAGGTCTTTAAGGGACTTCTCAAAAAATCCCAGATGAAGATAGATACTGCAAACAGTGGAGAGCAGGCCATAGCTCTTGCAAGAATAAATAGTTATGACTGTATCTTCATGGATCATCAGATGCCGAGGATGGATGGACTTGAAACCTTAAAGAGACTTCAGGAGGATCCTGAGGCTGATATCAAAGATGTTCCGGTCATTGCACTTACTGCAAATGCGATATCCGGCGCAAAGGAAATGTATCTGAAGAAGGGATTTGCTGACTATCTGACAAAACCTATCAACGGATGGGAACTTTCTGATATGCTGCATAGGTGGCTTCCTGAGGATAAGATTAACCTTACCTCTGAGGAAGATGAGATAATGGAATTTATGCCTGAGGATGATAAAAGCTCTGATACGGCTGTTCAGCATGAAGAAGCGTCATCAGATACGCTTATGAGACTTCGTGAAGCGGGACTGGATACTGAAGCCGGACTTGTATATGCCATGAATGAGGAGAGTTTCTATCTGGAAATGGTTAATGATTTTGTGGCGGATTCAGAGGAAAGAATGGCTGAAATATATGTCAGCTACACAAATAAAGACTGGAAAGCCTATGAGGTAAATGTACATGCTCTTAAGAGTCTGACTAAAACCATAGGTCTGAGAAGTTTGTCTGAAGAAGCAAAAATACTTGAATTTGCAGCTAAGGATGAGAATGTTCAACTGATAGAATCAGGTCATGATGATATGATGAAACATTTCGAGGAAGCTGTTAAGAGCATCAGAGATGTTTTATAGATAATGGAGGCTGGTGTGATGAAGAAGATCACTCTGGGAATTCTGGCACATGTTGATGCCGGGAAAACTACTCTCACGGAGAGCATTCTGCTGAAAACAGGAATGATAAGAAATGCCGGACGTGTTGATAATGGAGATGCATTTCTTGATACAGAACTTCTTGAGAAGAAAAGAGGAGTGACAATAGTTTCAAAGCAGGCAGTTATCGATATTTCAGAAGATAGTGAGCTGAATCTTTCAGGACAGGATGTCCGGATAACCATTATAGATACTCCCGGACATGTGGATTTTATTGGAGAAACAGAGAGAGCCATGTCAGTTCTGGACATGGCTGTTCTTGTTGTAAGTGGACCGGATGGAGTGACGGACAGTACTAAAAGACTGGCGTCCCTTCTTGGAATGTATCATGTGCCCTATATCATATATGTTAACAAAATGGATATGTGCGAGAAGGCTGAGGATGAGATCCTTCAGGATATCCGTGAGCATCTGACAGCGGGGGCTGTAGCTTCCGGGAAACTTATCCAATCTGTCGGAAAAGGATTAGCTGGCTCGGAAGAAAATATAGAAGCTTCCGGAGCATCTCTAGAAGAGATTAAGGAAGAGATAGCCTCCCTTTCAGAAACAACTATTGAAACATTTCTCGAAACCGGAGACATTTCTACTGAGAGTATTACAGGACTTCTTTATGGAAATGTATATCATCCGGTGCTTTTCGGAAGTGCGCTAAAAAATATGGGTACAGAGGATCTGGTAAGTTTCATAACTGCATATATAAAGGATTTCAAATATAGAAAAGAACCATCTGCAAAGGTTTTTAAGATCAGCTTTGAGGACGGTCACAAGCTTGCCTTCGTAAAGGTTACCGGAGGCGCTTACTCAGTCCGGGATGTTATGGATGATGAGAGACTGAGCGGAACCAAGATAAGTCAGATACGTCTTTACAGTGGTGGAAAATACGAAAGCATAGGAAAGGCTGAGGCGGGTGATGTAGTCACATTTTTCGGACTGGAAAATGCATTTATCGGAATGGGACTGGGCGGAGAAATGGATGATGAAAGATCCTATAGTAAGCCTGTTCTAAGATACAGGATGATTCTTCCTATAGACACGCCCGTAATAGTTTTCTTCCCAAAACTGAGGGAGCTGACCTATGAAAATCCGTTGCTCAGTATAGAGCATGATTCGGAAACTCAGGAAATCTATGTTTCTGTTATGGGTGAATTTCAGCTGGAGATTCTGGCAGAAATGATCCAGGAAAGATATAATGTAAAAGTTACATTTGATGAAGGAAGTCTCATATATAAGGAGACCATCAGCTCTCCTGTAATGGGCTATGGACATTTTGAACCATTGAGACATTATAGTGAGGTTCAGCTGCTGTTAGAACCGCTTCCGGAGGGCTCCGGGATACAGATAGCCAGTGATCTCAGTGTGAGTGAATTGGACATAAACTGGCAAAAGACCATCCTTTCAACTCTTGAAAGAGACCTGCCTCCTGGGGTACTTACGGGATCAGAACTGACGGATATAAGAATCACTCTTGTAAATGGAAGAAGTCACACCAAACACAGTGACAGCCAGGATTTCAGGGAAGCAACCCGCCGTGCAGTCAGACAGGCACTCATGAAAACAGAGAGTATACTTCTGGAGCCCTATCTCGAGTTTCATATCCAGGTTCCCCTTTCTGACGTAGGAAAGGTAATGACTGATATGAACCAGATGGATGGAAAATGTGCCCTGGAAAGTCAGTCTGATGAAGCCGCAGTGATAGCGGGATTTGCGCCTGCAAGAACACTTAAATCCTACCAGACTGAGCTGACACGTTTTACTTCGGGAAAGGGTGTGATGGGACTGAGACCGGGCCCTTACAGGCCATGTACTCCGGAATATATGGAAGGTTTCAGTACGGATTATGATCCTGAGGCAGATTCTAAAAATCCGCCGGGAAGTATATTTATATCCCATGGTGCAGGCTACTATGTGCCATGGTTTGAATGTGAAGAACATATGCATCTTGAATCCAGGGAGTCCGATTATTTTCTTGTGGATGAAGAGTCTTCAGATGAAGCCCTGAGAAAAGAAGCTGAGAAGATTCAGCAGGCCAGGAGCAGGCAGACTCCGATAGAGTCGAGGCTGGAAGCTATAGGTACAGATGAGATAGATAAGATACTCATGAACTCTACCCATGCCAATGCAGGTAAGGAGAAGAAAAACAGCAAGAGGGTTTATCTGAGACGTGGGGCGAGACTTGCGAAAGACCGGGCAGATGGGTATGGCAGTACATCTGTTAGTAATGGTCAGCAGGAGACTTCCGGTCAGTCAGGCAGTGCGGATAAGTATAAAAAGAAAATGGATAACCTGCAGGAAAAACCAAAGTACCTTCTGGTTGACGGATATAATATAATACATGCATGGGATGAATTAAAAAGTCTTCTTACAAATGAACGCGGAAACGGCGGCAGTTTCAGTGATAGAGATTCACTTGAACTGGAAGGCGCCAGATACAGGCTTTTAGACATCATGTCTGAGTACCGTGTCATGCGGGGAACAGAAGTAATAGTAGTTTTTGATGCATATAATGTAAAAGGTCACTTTACCGAGAAAATGGATTATCTCGGAGTCCATGTGGTTTAT
>CACZOE010000161.1 GCA_902782695.1 uncultured Lachnospiraceae bacterium
AAGTGAGAGCTTAGCATCCGCTAGGGGTACCCAAACTGTGCGAAGTCAGCTCCCGATTCAAAGAATCGGGGGTCTGTCCGATAGGACAGAAGCTTTCTGTGAAACAGAAACAAGACTTGCTTTGCAAGTCTTGCATATCGCATAGCGATATGGCTCAAGCAGTGTCGAGAAAAGTCTTCTGTCAGATGCGAGGCGTATAAGAAATATCTATGTAATATAAATAGTGCTGACGTATACTTGATGCAGTCTATTCTTTCCCGTTTGACAGATATTTCAAAATAGATTACATTGTGTAAGAAAGGCGGAGCAGGGGAAAATATGTACGATCTGAATTCCAGGATAAACAACTACATTATCAGTATCAGTCTCAAGAAAAAGCTCATGTTTCTTTTTCTTTTTTGCGTGCTGATTCCACTTATTCTCACTAATAGTGTTGTATTCTACAATCTCTATAAGGTTAACCATATTACAAAGGAGCAGGAACTCAGAAGTGACGCCGAAGCTATCAGATATTCTCTTACTGACGGTCTTGATTATCCCTCAAAAATCATACAGAACATATATAAAAATAATGATGTAGAATTTCTTCTGAACAGAGAATACTATGATCCCCTGGATTATTATGACGCATATATGGAGTTTAAGAAGAATTCCATATATGAGAGCTGGCTGGGTATAGGAAATGAGACTCTGGAGATATATGCTGATAATGATACCATTCTGAATGGTGGTATGTTCTACAAGCTGAGTGATTTTCGTAAAGAAGCCTGGTATAAAAAGCTTTCCGAAAATGATGGAACTACTCTGATGTTTGATTATAGCAAGGATTCCACAGATACCTATGCTAAAAGAAAAATCCTTCTCATGAGAAAAATGGATATGGCTAGAAAGAACCGCTGCGAGAAGGTTATCAAAATGACCATCAACTATAGGAACTTCCAGTTTTCTGTTCTCAATGAAGGCATCGAATCGGATGCTTACATTTGTATGGGAGACAAGCTCCTTATGACAAATGTAGGTGGTACACATTACAAAGAAACCTACGATTTTGTCGACAAAAACATAGACTATGATTATAAATATGATTTGAATCTTTATGGTGAAAAGTATACTATATACCTGAAAAGCAGAAACCCCGGTATCTGGATGCTGGACTTTAAGTCCACAGTCATCATTGTGGGACTGCTGATTCTGAGTATCATGCTTCCTCTTTATATGATCAGACAGCTGGACTTTTCCGTTGCAAAAAGAATCGGTGTCCTGGACAGGGCATTTGACGGAGTAGGTGAAGAGAAGCTGATCAAAATCTCTGGAATCAGAGGAAATGATGAAATATCATCTCTTATGTCAAATTACAATATAATGGTAGACAGAATGAATACCCTGATCCAGACTACCTATGTCGATAAGCTGAAACGACAGGAGGTAGATATTGCAAGACAGAAAGCTGAACTTCTGGCGCTTCAGAGCCAGATAAATCCACATTTCCTCTTCAATGCACTGGAAAGTATAAGAATGCACAGCCTTCTTAAGAATGAGCTGGAAACCGCGGAGATGGTGGAACACCTTGCGGTAATGCAGAGAGTAAACGTAGACTGGCATTCGGACCTGGTAACTGTTGAAGAAGAAATAAAGTTCGTAAATGCATATCTCGAACTTCAGAAATACAGATTCGGAGAGAGGCTGAGCTACAGTCTAGATATTTCGCCGGCCTGTTATGATGTAGTTCTTCCGAAGCTTTCCATAGTTACATTTGTTGAGAATGCATGTGTACATGGAATCGAGAGCAAGACCGAGCCGGGATGGATATTTGTCAGGGTCTATCCGAGAAATGAGAAGATAATCATTGAGGTTGAGGATACAGGAAGTGGTATGGATGATGAGATGAAGGATAACCTGCTCTTCAAGATGAATAATGCCAGCCTGGATCTTCTGAAGATGGGTAAAAGTGTCGGAATGACAAATGCGTGCCTCAGACTGAAAATGATGACAGATAATAAAGCTGAATTTGATATTGAGACGGAATATGGAGTAGGAACAAATATCCTTATAACAATTCCACAGAAAAAGGAAGTGTAAAATTGCTGAAGGTTATGTTTGTTGATGATGAGCCTTATATAGTAGAAGGACTTAAGGTTCTCATTGACTGGAAAAGTGAAAATTTTGAAATAGTTAAAGTGGCTGAGAATGGCATGGAGGCTCTGGACTACCTTAGAGAAAACAAGGTGGACCTCATCATTGCTGATATCAGAATGCCGAAGATGACAGGTATTGAACTGCTGCAGAAGGTAAAAGAGGAAGGCATCTCCGATGCTTATTTCGTAGTGCTCAGTGGCTTCAATGATTTCCAGTATGCAAGGGATGCTATGCGTCTGGGCTGCATGGATTATATGCTTAAGCCTGTAAAAAAGGATGAGCTTCTGAAGATTCTCAGAAAGATAACTGCCCTGAATAAGGAAAATACCGAGCTTGAGGCACATCACAAGGAAACTGAAACAGCATTTCTCCAGAGACATATGATTGCTGTTATAGTAGGTAAATTTGATGATGTGAATCTTGATTATGTCAAAAAGAATATGAGGCTTTCCAGTGGTGTGAGATATGTGATAATCGAACATCCTGAGATAGATGAGATGGAGGCTGCTGAGGGAAGTCTGATGCAGTATAGAAGAGAAATGAATGAAGCTGCAAAACTCATAATGGGTGAGGACAGCAATCATCTCATATATGATGTATCTCTGAATCACAGTACCTATGACACCGGTTTCATATATTGTGACTATATGGCTGAAGATAGAAATATGGATGATATGGAATTCCTGTCGAATTTCCAAAACAGGCTGGAACAGTCTCTGAAAAGAAAGGTCAGGATAATATCCGGTAAGAAGGTTCCTGACATGGCACAGGTATCCAAATCCTACAGTTCTGCCTGCATACTTAAATCCCAGGAAGTATTTCATGAGGCCAGACCTGTTGTTACATATGAAAGAGAAATGAGTATCAATCCTAGCAAGGCGAAGCTGTTCAAGAAGAGTCTTGATGATCTGGTAAAGGCCATAGAGCAGAGTGATGAAACTCAGATATCTAAATGTGTAAATGCATTTTATGATGATATTGCAAGTGCCGGTCTGGGAGATTCTGTAAGTCTTAATATGAACTACCTGTTGTTTCAGCTGATTCATATAGCAACCGAGCTGGATGATGAGCTGGATCAGGAGGACATCCTTCACAAAATAAGTGAGAGCTCCTTTGAGGAGGGTATCAAGAGAGGCAGCAGTATACATATGTATAACTTCGCCTGCGAGTATGCCCAGTATCTGAATCAGCTGAGGAAAAATGTATCCGGAGGAATCCTGAAGGATATTGAAAATGAGATAAAAGAAAACTATAGTCAGAATCTGAGTCTTAAGAAGCTGAGTGAGAAATACTTTATAAACTGCAGTTATCTGGGATCTCTGTTTACGAAGAAGTATGGAGTGTCCTTTAAGGATTACCTTACAGACTACCGTATAAACGAGGCGGCAAAGATGCTGATTAATACCGAAGACAGAATAGTGGATATATCGGCTGCTGTGGGATATAAAAATAGTGATTATTTTATCCGGAGATTCATTGAGATAAAAGGTATGACTCCGTCCCAGTACAGAAGACAAAAAAGGAGTTCATAGTTAATTCACAGATATTTGGCAAAAATAGTAGATAATTTACATAATTTTGATGCCGAAAACTGTTGATAATACACAAAACGGGTTTACATAACTCCAATACCCTGCAAATTTTAAGAATTTGTAGGGTATTTTTTTGGAGTTTGTGGGGCGAAATGTGAAATATAAACGGATATAATTAAAGTACTTAATTGCCGCGTAAAAGGCTATCATACAAAAATACAATTTTTGAAGGAGGTAAAGTATGAGAATTAAGGCTAAAAAGCTCGGAGCATTGGCTTTAGCAGGTGCTATGTCACTTACAATGCTTACGGGATGTGGAGGATCATCAACAGATAGTTCCTCAACAGGTGGGGATGACAGTAGTAGTGCTGATACATCTGCTGACACATCAACTGATACATCATCAGATGAGGGTTCAGAAGAGGCTTCAACACCTTCAGGCGAGGTGAAAGAATTTGATATGTTCATCGCTATGCCTGGTACTGAAATCAATGATGACAACGAGATTCAGCAGATCATTGCTGAGAAGACAGGTGTAAAGGTTAAGGAAACCTGGCTTACAGGTCAGACTGATGCTGAAGCAATCGGTACAATCATCGCTGGTGGTGATTATCCTGACTACATCAACGGTGGAGACGCTATGATGCAGTTATATGATAATGACGTACTTGTTCCTTGGGATGATTATCTTGACAAGTATCCAAATCTTAAAGCGTTCTATACAGATGAAGAGTGGGACAGCTTCCGTATGGATGATGGTCACATTTACTGGATGAACGTATTTGGAAATACTCTTGGCGAGTCTAAGACAACAACTCATAATGATGAGGCATTTTGGATTCAGGCTAAGGTTCTTGCGTGGGATAACTATCCAAAGATCGAGACTCTTGATGAGTACTTCGACCTTCTTGAGAGATATTATAAAGAGCATCCTACAATGGATGATGGAACAGAGATCATTCCTTACACAATTCTTTGTGAGGACTGGAGATACTTCTGTCTTGAGAACGCTCCTGAGTTCCTTGATGGATATCCAAATGATGGTTCCGTTATCGTTGATAAGGAAAATGTAAAGATCGTTGACTATAACACAACTCCTACAGCTAAGATGTACTTCCAGAAACTTAATGAAGAGTACAACAAGGGTATCGTAGACGTTGAGTTTGGTACACAGACATATGATGAGTACATTTCAAAGCTCTCAACTGGTAGAGTTCTTGGTATGTGCGATCAGAACTGGGACTTCAACTTCACAATTTCTGACGTATTCAAGCAGTCAGGACTTGACAAAGAAGGATGCAACTATATTCCTCTTGGACTTACAGCTGAGAAGGGTATGGAGCAGAGATGGCATACATATGATGACACACTTAACATGTCAAGTGGTGTTGCTATCACAACTTCTTG
>CACZOE010000162.1 GCA_902782695.1 uncultured Lachnospiraceae bacterium
ATCCTTTGAATTCTCATCCATAACGATGTACTTATCCTTAGGTGAACGTCCTGTGTAGATACCTGTCATAACATTAACAGCCTTAAGTTCTGTCTCAACACCTTTGTCAAATCCCTCAAGTGAAGGATCCATCTCATATTTGTAAAGATCCTCAAATGATGGATTGTGGATAATCTCAGTTGTACCTGTGATGCCATACTTTGTTAAATCAACATTTGCCATTTTTATTTTCCTCCTACAATTTATTTTCTTCTTAAATATTTATCCGTTAACTGTTCCGTTAGTACATACAGAAGTATTTGATAAAGAACAATTACGAGAATAATTAAATATAAGGCGCCGGTGAAAGTTAATATTAACTAACACCAACGCCCTTTAGTATAAGTATTTGCTTAAAATAAGTCAAGGGAGTATTGAATAAATCTCACGTTTTGTACAAATCTCACATTTTGCCTTATCTATTTTCGGATATATATTCATCTACTACTGTCTTAAGGTTTGGGAACTGACATGGACCACAGGAAAGGATTGCTCTATGATACTCCTTTACGTCAAATTTTGTACCCAGTTCATTTTCAGCATACTGCCTCAGTTCTTCCATCTCATAGTAGGAAACCGTATAGCTGAGATAAACTCCCGGATCACCAATGATTGTTGTATATACTTCTTCAACCCGGTCAGCTGAATATCCACTTTTTATCAGATAATTCTTTACATCCTCTAATGTCCAGCCCTCATAATTAACGCCCATATCTATCCGGCCATAAAGCATGTATCCCAGTTCTGTGTTTATGACAGACAATTTTCCAAGAAGCTGAGCATATTCTGATCCGCCAAAATCACATTTATCTACTGTACTGTAACTTGAGTATACAGCCCAGCCTTCCATATATCCGAGATTTCCCTGTATAGCTCTTACCGGAGATGGATTTGTAGACTGGAAATACGTATTCTGATACATGTGACCCGGACATCCTTCGTGTGCAAGAGTTACCCACATATCCGTCGGATGAGCTCCGTTAACATATATGAGATTGTTTTCCTTATCATCTATTGGAGGTGACATATAATATGCAAGCACTCCATCCATGATGGTCTCTAGCGGTTTGCTAAGATATCTGGCCTTATAACTTATCTTGTCCATATCAGGAAAATCATCCATGCAGTTATCGAAGATATAATCCACCAGTTCAGAAGCTTCCATTTTGTCATAATCTTTATACAGATTACTAAAATTCTTGGTAAAGTAATCATACGCGTCAGCATCGGAAGAAGCTAAAAGCGATAATTCAAGAATCTTACTCTTCTGACGGTTATCCAATATATTTATTTCTTCATCTACTGTTTTTCCGGAACCTGAAAAAACAGGGAAAATATAATCAGCGTAGAAGTCTTTTCCACCTTCATAATTACATATTCCACCACTATTTGTTCCGGTGCCCTTTAACTTGGTAAGTGCTTTTTTCAGATCTTCAAATGCAGGAATTGCACTCTTTTGAACAGCTTCCTTATCTTTATTTTTATATTCTTCTTTTTCCTCAGAACTTAGAAAGTCCAGTTCATCTATTGCCTCATCAAAGGTCTGAATCAGGAAATGGTTTTCTTTATCTGAAGTGAAATCATCACACTGCTTGATAACCACATCAGCAACTGCATCTGACATAAAATATCCGGCATCTGATTTTTCATATTCAAAATCAATAAGGGTATCAAAATAGTCTCTCATCTGATTCATCAGAGCAATATACAGATCAACATCTGACTTCTCGTCAAATCTGAAATCAGTAAAGTTTGTTGGAATATTTGCCTGAACACCTCTCATCGGAGAAAATGGCTCATAGAAAAACCTGTTATCATACATATGCCTGGTGATCTCATAGTCTGTCATCAGACATTCATAGGTAAATCTTTCTTCCTTTGTAAGAGGTTCATTTTCAAAAGCACTGAGTTTCCCGTAGAATTCTTCATCATCACTTTTTTGTTTTGCAACAGTAGCTTCGTCAGCCTTTGCATCTCCCAGAGTAGCCTTTGGCGCCTCAATTCCATAGGTACTTCCATCTTTTATAGTATAATGATAGGACAAACTGTCCTTAGTAATGGCATTCTCAAAATACTCCTGCATCAGAGCTTCAAAGTCTTCATTTTTCGTATCGGAGTATTCAACAATTCCTCCTGAAGGAATGTTGCTTTCAGAATCATCAAATGAATATTCATCATGCTCAGCATCTCCAAAAGAACCATCCTGATAGTCCTCTGCCGTCTGCATATTATCCAGCTGATACAGGCCCCGACCATACTTATATGAAGAAGTATCTCCACAGCCTGCTAAGGATATAGTAATTGTTGCAGCGAGAAAAGCCGCCATTATTCTTTTTAGTCTTAACTTATTTTTTGTTTTAATCTTTAATTTACTTATTTTCATTTTTTGTCCCTAATCTTATTATGTCAAAACTTTTTAGAAGTTCGATTTTTGACAATTAATTTAAATTTTATCATGTTTCATGACAGATACATCTCTGCAATTCTGATATCTTCAGGGGTTGTTACCTTGATATTCTCGTAGCTGCCCTCGATCATTTTAGAATGTACATCCATATATCTTTCAACAATCATAGTATCGTCTGTTATATCTCTGTCTCCACTAAGTCTTAGTCTCTCATAAGCCTCCAGAAGCAGCTCTCTGTCAAAGGTCTGAGGAGTCTGTATCTGATAAACCCTGCGTCTGTCCGGAGTCTCAACTCCGAATTCATTATCATCGACTATCTTGATAGTATCCTTTACCGGCATAGCTACTGTACAGGCCTTGTAACGTCTTGCACCGGAAATAGAATCAAGTATCATTCGGTTGGTTACACAAGGTCGGGCACAATCATGGATCATGATTATCTTGTTTCTCTTGTCACATGCCTTTATGCCTTTATTTACGGATTCAAATCTTTCCTTACCTCCGGCAACAACTCTTCGAACCTTGTGGAATCCGTACTTCTCAACGATTTCTTCCTTCACAAAATCTATATCATTTCCCCGGGTTACCAGAACTATCTCATCAACCACACTGGCATCAAAAACCTTGAGACTATAGTAAAGCAGCGGCTTTCCATTTATTTCAATATATTGTTTTGCCTTTTCTGATTTCATGCGGCTTCCTGAACCTGCCGCAAGTATGATTGCACTTACCATTCTTCCTCCATATCCTTGCATGGGTTATTCTTCACCTTCAAAGAATCGGTGCCGAACTTTATCTCTCGCCTATTTTCAGATTTGGTACTGCATTCAGATATAAGTCTGCACGCCTGCCTGCCATAAATTCATAGTATCCCGCAGAAGCGATCATTGCACCATTATCCGTACAATATATCAACTCGGGGCATCTGAATGACAGCCCTGCTGCCTCAGCTCTTTCCTTCATCGTATCTCTGAGAAGGGAATTTGCAGCAACTCCACCTGCAAGAGAAACTGTTTTAAGACCAAAATCAAGTGCCGCTTTTATAGTATGATCTGCCAGAACATCTATAACTGCCTGCTGGAAAGATGCGGCCACATCAGCTTTATTTATTTCTAAACCCTTCATTTCAGCTCCGTTCAGATAATTCAGAACCGAAGACTTGATTCCACTGAAAGAGAAGTCATACGGAGAATCTCCCACACTCGCCCTTGGAAATTCTATAGCCTGAGGATTTCCTTCACGAGCCAGTTTATCCACCTTCGGACCTCCCGGATAACCCAGTCCTATAGCACGGGCAACTTTGTCGAAGGCTTCTCCTGCTGCATCATCGTGAGTTCTTCCTATGATAGTAAATCTGTCGTAATCATCCACACGTACTATATGAGAATGTCCACCGGAAGCTACCAGACACATATAGGGTGGGGTAAGCTCCTTATCACTCAGATAATTTGCCGAGATATGACCTTCTATATGATTCACTCCCACCAGAGGAATATTCTTCGCATAAGCAAGAGCCTTGGCTGTGCTTACTCCTATAAGAAGAGGACCCACCAGTCCCGGACCGTAGGTAACTGCTATCGCATCAATATCCTCCCAGGTCAGCTCCGCATCAGTGAGAGCTTTTTTTATAACCTGATTTATCTTCAGAACATGCTCTCTCGAAGCTATCTCCGGAACCACGCCTCCATACAAGGTATGGGTAGGTATCTGGGTATATATTACATTTGAAAGAACCTCTCTGCCATCAGCTACTACTGAAGCAGCCGTTTCATCACAGGAGGTTTCTATACCGAGTATTCTTGTCATTTCTGCCTCTCAATTTATTCTTCAAAATTTAATTCCACAGTTCTTCTGTCCTTACAGATAACTGCACGTGGAAATATATTCCTTACTTCATCCGTATACTGTTCAGGTTTTATCATAGAAGGAGAATAATGTGTCAGCCAGAGTTCCTTTGGCTGAGCCTGAGCAGCTATCTCAGCTGCCTCATACATAGTCATATGTTTCTTATCTCTGGCTTTTGCAAGGGATTCCTCGTCACGTTCTCCATACATGCCCTCACAGATAAATATATCTGCGCCCTCTGCCTCTTCAGCTATCTTCGCTGTCGGTCTGGTATCTGTAGTATATGTGATTTTGAGTCCCTTTCGGGCTGGTCCCATCACCATTTCGCTTGTATATACCTTTCCTTCAAACTCCACATCCTCGCCATGCTGAAGCTTGTTCCAGAAATTAACCGGAAGTCCCAGTGCTTTTGCAGCCTCAGCATCAAATTTACCGGCTCTGTCCAGCTCAAAGGAATATCCGTAACAAAGCATGTTGTGATTAACTTTAAATGCATTTATACGAAGCCCGACAAGTTCCATAGTCTGCTGTGGTTTAGTCTCATCCAGCTCGATGAATTTGATCTCAAAAGGAAGCCTTGGTGCGATTACCAAGAGAGACCTTACAACATGCTCGATACCCTTTGGTCCAACGATAGTTACAGGGTCAAGTCTCTCAGCATTTCCCATGGCAAGAAGCATTCCCGGCAGACCGCTTATATGATCTGCATGGAAATGTGTGATAAGTATCACATCTATAGGATTGAAACTCCATCCACGACGTCTTACCTGTATCTGGGTAGCTTCACCGCAGTCAACAAGAACGCTGCTGCCTCCATAACGAAGCATCAGCGAAGTAAGCGCACGATATGGGAGTGGCATCATGCCACCAGTTCCAAGTAAACAAACATCAATCATATTTTTCCTCTATTACTAAAGCTTTTATCCAAACATTTTTTACTCAGTTATAAGCATCCTTTGAAATATAAGTGCATCATCTTCAGGCTCATGATAATAATTATTTCTAACAAAGATATCAACGAACCCAAATCTTTTATATAGCTTTACTGCCGCAATATTATGAGCCCGAACCTCAAGGCTGACTCTCTCTGCGCCACAGTCACTGAGCTCGTCCATCATTTCCTGCATCAGACTGGCGGCAATTCCCTGCCTTCTATAACGCTTATCAACCGCTATCCTAAGCAGTTCTGCCTCTCCCTGGACATCAGAATAAATGATATAGCCAACAACCCGGCCATCTCTTTTCTCCATCAACAAATGATTGTAATCATATTCAAATGTTTCTTCCAGAGTTTTCTCGCTCCATGCGTCAGAGAAGTACTTCTCCTCCAGCCGGGCGATATCAGCAAGTTCTTTCATAGCATACTTATTTTCCTTCGTCACGGACTCTCTCAGCCTGAGATTTTCTAAGGTATTCCGGAGCAAAATCATCTGCCGGAACAAATCTTTTTTCTTTATATAGGATAGCACCATACGTGGCTATACTGGCAGCTCTCTGGCGATTCATATTTGCAGGTGCCATCTTGCAAGGAACCTTAATTTCATCCCAGATAGCATCCTTATATATAGGTACACCATCACCAAGAAATGTAACACCGAAGCGGGCATCTTCAAGAGAGTTTATATACTCTACAAGCTCATGTATATCCATAGGCTCCTGATCCATTATCACTTCAACATTTCCCATGACCTTATAAAGTCCTGTATATACCTGATTTCGTCTGGCATCAATTATCGGACACACTAGCCCCGAAGCACCCCACATATTAAATGCAAGACCTTCGCAGGTTTTTACCGGTACGATAGGTCTGTCTATTGCAAGTCCCAGACCTTTTGCTGTAGCTGCACCGATTCGAAGTCCGGTAAAGGAACCAGGACCTGCGGCTATAGCAATGGCATCTATAGATGCCAGTTCCGTCTCTGAAGTCTTCACTATCTCATCTATCATGGGAAGCAGCGTCTCAGAATGTGTCCGTTTATGATTCATAGTATATTCTGTTATTACAACATCATCCTCCACTATGGCAACTGAAGCCACCATACCGGAGCTGTCTATTCCGAGTATTTTCATTTACAAACCTTCTTTATATATGATTAATTATTCCTTTGACACTTTATCATTCTGTAATCGAACCCCTTCTCCACATCCTTCTCAATAGTGATCCAGACTGCACTATCCGGGATTTCATCGCGCACCAGCTCTGCCCATTCTATAAGGGCAACACCGTCACCTCCCACATACTCATAGAATCCGGTTTCCTCCAGCTCATCCACATCACCGATCCTGTATACATCATAATGATACAGCGGAAGCCTTCCTTCATGATATTCCTGGAGTATGGTAAATGTAGGACTGGACATAGGTTCAGTTATTCCCATACCATTTCCGAAACCCTGTGCAAAGACTGTTTTTCCCACTCCCAGGTCCCCGCTGAGACAGAATATCTGTCCCGGCTCTGCGCTTTCTCCAAGCTTTCTGGCATATTCAAATGTATCCTCTCTACTGAGGGATTCGTACATTTCCATATCTTTTATATTCCTTATATATTATGATGATGTGTCATAAGCACTTTTTGACACCTATACGTTTAGTGTAATATCTCTGTTAGCCGGCTCATACTGTCTGTATTTAACACCTGTTATATCAAACATTTTCTTTGAAGCTATAATACTGTCAGTGCCGGCATATTTATCAGACATATAGATGATTTCTTTTATTCCACTCTGAATAATTGCTTTTGCACATTCATTACAAGGAAAAAGAGTAACGTATACCTTAGCCCCCTTCATAGAGCCAGTTCCCCTATAGTTAAGTATTGCATTTAATTCAGCATGACATACAAATACATATTTGGTATCAAGGGCAGCACCATCTCTTCCCCAGGGCATGTCATCATCATCACATCCCTCAGGCATTCCGTTGTATCCAACGGACAAAATCCTGTTATCAGCCCCTACGATGCAGGCACCAACCTGAGTGCTTGGATCCTTACTTCTGTGAGCTGAAAGCTCAGCAATCCCCATAAAATACTGATCCCAGCTGATATAGTCTGTTCTTTTGTAATCAATTTTCTTTGGCATTTTTGTTTCCCCCATATATATCTTATTCATTTTCTGAGTAAGCAGTCTGCTCCTCATTTATTACATCAGCCATGGCTTCTTTATAAATCTCCTTAAGAGTAGCAGCTGAATCCTGAAGTCTAACCAGTTCATCAACAGATAGCTTGATAGGAACCAGTGTCTCAACTCCGCTCCTTCCTACAACAGCCGGCATAGAGAGACTTACACCTTCTATTCCAAAATCACCATGAAGTGTAACAGAAACAGGAAGGATTGACTCCTCATCTCTGATAATTGCTTCACAGATACGTCTTACTGCCATTGCTATTCCGTAGTAGGTAGCCTGTTTCTTTTCTATGATAGTGTATGCACTGTTCTTTACATCATCAGCTATTTTCTGCATAGACTCTCTGTGAGTAAAATGTCCCCTCAACTCGCAGAAGTCATTAATCGGAACTCCTGATACATTTGCACTGCTCCATGCGACTATCTCGCTATCACCATGTTCTCCGACAATGAAAGCATGAATACTTCTGCTATCAACTCCCAGATGTTCACCCAGGAGGTACTTAAGTCTTGCTGTGTCAAGAACAGTACCTGATCCGATTACTCTTGACTCAGGAAAACCTGTCAGCTTCTGAGCTACTGTAGTAAGAATATCTACCGGATTAGCAACAATAAGCAGAATTCCTTCAAATCCGCTTTCCTTGATCTGTGGCATAATAGACTTAAATATACCAACATTCTTTTTAACCAAATCAAGTCTTGTTTCTCCCGGTTTCTGAGCAGCACCGGCGCTGACTATTACTATTGCAGCATCTGCCAGATCACTGTAATCCCCAGCATATATATCCATTGGTTTAGCAAAAGGAAGTCCATGACTTATATCAAGAGCTTCACCCTCTGCTTTATCTTTGTTAGCATCAATAAGAACCATTTCTCTGAAAAGACCACTTTCCATCAGAGCAAAACATGATGCAGCTCCAACAAAACCACAGCCTATCATTGCAACCTTATTAGTATTTATTTTCATAATGGACTCCTTTCTATGCATAGTATTTTGAAGTGGAGATCAAAATATTTTTTGACACCGTATAACTTATCATCTCTTCAAAACAACCATTGTAATATCATCAAACTGCTTTTCATCACCAACGAAAACTGCAACCTCAGACCTGATGGAATCAAGAATTTCATTCACCGCTTCAGCTGAATGTTTTTCCATGCATTCCAGAAGTCTTTCCTCACCATAAAATTCTTTATCAGAATTTCTGGCTTCGGTTACACCATCAGTGTATAAGAAAAGTATATCATCCTTATCAAAATCTATCTTATTATTTTCATATTTTGTATCCGGCATAAATGCTAGCATCAGACTTCTGCTGTAGGTTTTATAATCCATATAAACCGGTTTACAGCCCTTCTTCTTAAGAAGCGGTGGATTATGACCTGCATTTGAGAATTCAAGAGTACCGTTTTGATAATCCAGAATTCCGAGCCAGGCAGTTACAAACATACCGTTTTCATTATTTTCTCCAAGTACTGCATTTGCAGCCTGAAGTGCCTCTGCAGGACTCTTTCCACTAAGTATCAAATCCTTAAGCATAGTCTTTGCAGTCATCATGAATAGCGCTGCAGGAACACCCTTGCCGGAAACATCTGCTATAATTACGCCTATTTTACCATCCTCCAGAACGTAGAAGTCAAAGAAATCTCCTCCTACCTCCTCGGCAGTATCCATGGTTCCCCAAACTGAGTATTCTTTATTGTCATTCTGGAAATACTCAGGATTCGGGAGTGCAGAATGCTGTATTTCTCTGGCAAACTCTTTTTCCTGGCGATTTTTATCCTCTATCTCATCCATCGTATTTTTCAGAGCAGCAACCGTATCATTTATACCCTGTGACAACTCTTCAAATTCGGTATTTCCAATAACATTTACACGCTTATTCAGATTGCCGCTTTGTATTTCAGCAAGCGAATCATTTATTATTTCTATCTTTTGAACAACTCTTTTCTGAACAAGATGAGTTATAACAAAATAAAAGATAATAAATACAATAGTAAGTCCCAGCAAAAGTATAGAAAGTATCTGATTTCTTCCGGCATAAATCTCACTGGATGGGATAAATGCTGCTACAGTTTTTCCATTAACATCTTTGCTGGCATATACGCCATATATACCATTATAGTAACCTTCTGTAGATCTGACTGTTTCTCTAACACTACGGTCATCGGATTTAAGCTTATCCTTTTCTCTATCAACCTCCGTACCCTCAAGTTCTTTTTTTCCACATCGTACTATCTTGTTACCCTCTATGATAAGGGCAAATCCACGCTCACCGAGAGTAAGGTCCTCATCGTTAATGGATAAACCGTAAATCCGGATTACCTTGGATACCCCTTTAACCTTCTCTTCCGCCAATCTTTTAAAGCCCGTCATGTTCTGATAGCTGAGAAGAGAATAAAGGAAATAGAAGATTATAAAAAACGAAAGAGTATTTATTAAAAAGAGCCACTTCTGAAAGGTTTTTCGAATAGGCTTGTTTTCCTTATCGTTACTCTCTTCAATTGTCTTATCTTTTCTCTTTGCCTGATAAATATTATATATAAAATTTACTATAAAGGATGCAAGCAGAACTAGCAGTATCTCGCATACAACATTTGCTTCAAGAAGACTTGCTATTATTGTCGCGCTGGCAGAAATACCACCGCCCACTCCTATCGCATCAGGATAAAGAATAACAAGTGCAAGAACAACGAAAACAGTATTGGAAAAAGCTCCACAGAATGCAGGAAACAGTTTGTAGATGTAACTGGCAAGATAAGTATTATCATCTATTCTTCGACGAAGAGCTTTACTCACCAGCCATACAAAAATGGGAATCATGAGTCTTGGAAGAATAGAAAGAAGTGGATTCCTGAACAGGAAATCTATTGAATCCGGACTCTTAAGTCCGGCTGTAAGCATCGAGGAAATTCCAAAGAAAAGCGCCACAACAAGCCCTTCGGGAAGCCCAAGAAAAAGAGTCACGAGAATGACCGGAATATGAAGAACTGTAATAGACATGCCTCCCAGGCTTATATAACCAAAACCAAAGAAATAGGCAAAGGCATATACTACTGCAAGAATTAGAATGATAAACCAGGTTTTGGGATTTTTTAATCTGTTTATTACCATAACAAACCACCCGTGTCATAACTAATGACAGCATTCCCTTATCTCATGAACTGGAAATAATGATTTCCGAAAATCACTCGAATCTTCTTCTTACTGAAAAATAAGAAAGAGCCAAAAACCTTGCCTACACAAAGTCCTCAGCCCTCCTGGAGTGGGCCGCCGGGGGCTCGAACCCCGCACACCCTG
>CACZOE010000163.1 GCA_902782695.1 uncultured Lachnospiraceae bacterium
GTGGATATAACACCCGTTCCCATTTTAGTTCCATCATAAAACTCAGTGACCTTCTGGTCTTTAATAACGAAAACAGCACCTGAAAGTGTATTTCCATAAACAATGCCACTCTCGTCCTTTCTGAGTTCCTGTATGTACTCACCATTCAGCTGGCTCTCATCGACAGCATGGAGTTCCATGTTATTGTCGATCATACCCAGCCCATTTGTGGTGGCTATAAATATATTTCCGTCATCATCTTCAACGATAGCTCTGATGGAAGAAGACTTAAGACCTTCCACCTGGTTGAACATCTGAACCTCGCCCTTATGCATGACAGCCACACCACTGTCATTTGTACCTATCCAGAGCCTGTCCCTGCTGTCAACGTAGAGACTTACAACGCTAGCTATACCTGTGGTAGAGTCTATTCTTTCAAATGTATTTCCATCGTATCTGATAAGACCACTGTAGCTTCCTATCCAGATGAAGCCTTCCTCAGTTTCAGCTATGGCATTTGCCTCAGAGGTCGGAAGACCGTTGGTGTTATCATAGAGAACAGCCGAAAAGCCTTCTCCACCCACAGGGTCTACCGCCAGATCCTCGTAGTCTCCACCGGAAACATTTTCGGCATGTACTATCATATCGCTCTTAAAAAGAGAGTCTCCCTCTGCCAGTCTCTGGTCGGTCAGCGATGAAGACACTCCCCCAGCGCAAATAAAAAGCGCAAGGATAGAGCCCGCTATAAGAGCCCGCCTGCCTGCGCCTTTTTTATAATGTGAAGTTCTAAATCCTCTATGTCTCATATTTTTTCTCCGATATTATGATGTTGGGGTCAAATCTCATTTCAAAAACATCCTTAATGAAAAATATTTATTCATCATACATGACATATGATGCCAAATAAAACTGCTTCTATTATAACAATAAACCAGTAAATATGGAAATTATAATTCATGAAAAAACAAAAAAACAACTTAAGCATTACCATTCACGATGCATGTATTTACCAAGGTTTCACCACCCCATTTTCGTCCAGTCGGGCTCCTGTAGAAATTTTGGCTACATGGTCGATTATCTTCTGCTTTTCCTCCGGATCTGTAGCAAGTGAAGTATATACACCATACTGGGTACATGGGATAAATCTTGCTTCCTTCAGTTCCACATTTCCACCTGGCTCTGACGGAATCTGAAGATCCAGCTCAACCATTCCCGAGTATAGATCCTGTTCGTTAAACCAGAAATTTCCCAGACTGTAAAATACCGGCTTGTCCTTGATCAGCTCTATCCCCTGAAGTACATGGGGATGCCCACCGATTATAGCATCCGCTCCTGCATCTATTATCTTCTCTGCCAGAGCCTGATGCTCCGGTGCATAATAATCTACATATTCATAACCCCAGTGAACACAGGCTATAACAAAATCAGAGTTTGCTTTCGCCTCCCTGATGGTATCCAGAAACACCTCGCTATCTGTTCCGTCGTAGCAGCCCAGAACTCCGGGAGAACTATCTGATGCAGTTGCTGTCCAGATAGTCGACTCATATTCTTCTGCTCGCATGGCAGCTACATAGGAGATTTTGTAATCACCTGCATCATAGTAAACTATCCTTCTGGCCTCATCCAGATTTCTGCCAGCCCCCACATATAAGATTCCGGCTTCTTCAAGAGTATCGAGAGTATCCACCAGAGCCTCCGGACCGTAATCATTGATATGATTATTTGCAGTCAGAACTATGTCAGTCCCCAGCAGCTTTAGATTTTCCACTCTGGAAGGGTCTGCGCGAAATGTATAAGTCTTCTCACTCTTAGTTCCTCTGGTACTATAGGAGAACTCATTATTCAGCATAAATATGTCAAAGCCATTCATCATCTCAACCAGATCTGGTGAAAAGCAATCGAGTATACCATTTGCGGAGGCATCCATCTTCTCAGTTGTCACAGAGCCTTCTGCCAGGCTCAGATCCCCGGCAAAGCCTAGTCTCACTATCCCATCGTCCCCCGGATCAACTCTCGTCAGAGCAGCCTTGGTCTCTGCTGCCTTTCCAGCCTCGATCTCTGACTCAAATTCCGAGTACATATCAGTATCATCCAGAAGATTCGATATCTGTCCATCATAGGACTTCTCGGAAGCCTGATCAGCTGCTCCCCCACAGGAAACGAGAGAAAGGAGCATCATGAAAGTCATGCCGGAAACTACCATCTTTTTTAATACATTTATTGAGGCACTTAAGATTTTATTCTTAGCTTTTTTGTTCTTATCTATTTTATTTTTCACTATTTCATTATTCACTATTTTATTTTTTAATATTATATTATACCTACAGCTATCCATTATAACTATCCATTTATGTCTTATAATTGTAATCGTAAAGTACAAAGAGTGTCGCTTGTACGCTGTGACGCGTTTTCCTATTACATTAAAAACGCATCATGTATCTATTCTAACACAAAATACATGATGCGTGTATTTATATAACTAAATATATTTCAAGGATTGCTCATTACAAAAGCAATTCTCGAATTCCGTGGGACTCATACTCTCTTGGCAACTATCAGAAATCTATGAACAGTTCCTTCTACATATCCATTTTTCTCGATAGCTTCATTTACCTCTAAGAGTCGGTCAAAACATCTATCTACAGAGAAATCAGGAAACTCCCAGACTATGACACGTGCGAACCAAACCAACGCTCCTGCATCATAGAACCTTATGGGACGAAATGCTTCATCTGACTTGATTATCTCAAAGCCTGCCTCCTGAAAAGCGCGGCACTGATCAGCCATATTGTGATGACTTACAACAGGAGGTGTCCCGGGAAGAACCATCTCAACCAACTCTCTGTCATTTCGTTCTCCAACCTGCTGGGTTATGAATAATCCTTCAGGCTTCAGAAGCCTATGCTGCTCCTTAGGATCATAAGAACCATGTCGATTTATGCAGATATCAAAAGCCCCATCCTCAAAGGGAATGTTTGATTCATCTACACACGGTTTAAAATCGATTCCAAGCGGGAGAAGTTTTTCAGAGCACAGTTTTACATTTGGCTCCCAGCCTTCTGTTGCCGCCGTGTTCTTAAATGGATGTCCCAGGGAAAGAAGAAACTCTCCTCCACCGGTATCAAAGTCCATCATCTTCATGTCATCCTTCAGATACTGCCGAATGACATCTCCATAATTCCAGGGAAGGCTGTCATCCTCTTTCATTCTTCCATCCAAATAAGAAAAATCCCAGCCTTTTATGTGGGCAACATCTTCCTCACGTTTCCATATCTCTCTTAATTCATTTTCATTTTTCATTTCTGCAATTCCTTTCTATTTTTTTATCTATGATTCATCCGAAAGGGTGCAGTTCCTGACAACATAAGTATCGCTACATATTCCACACGTCGCTGATACTCTGAATTAACCTCGGTACAACCTGCTGCCAGTATTAGAACTGCACCGAGTAGTTATCTCGCATCATTATCTCTAACCTCTGATTTTGTTTTTATATCGTTATATTTTCATATAGACGGGATAATGTCAAGGTGGGGATTAAATAAGATTTATCATTATTCATTAATCTGGTTAATCACTATATTTTCAAATATTCTGTTATCAATTTTAACAACATCGTTTTCTTTTCTTATAATCCCTAAGTTATGTAGCTGAACGATTTGTCTCTGATCAGGATTCCATGTTAAGTTTGTCCTTTCAACAACTATCCTATATAGCAAGCTTCGTAATTCCAAATCATTACAAACATACACAAACAACGATTGAAATAACTCATTTGATTCTACAGTAATAAGTTTAATTGTATCAATTACTTTTTTCTTATTCCAAACAGACCCTGAATATTTTTTCAGTTTTTCATCATTATCTAGAATTTGACATATACGACTCACAAGAAATGGATATCCATTAGTATATTCTCTGATGAGCTTTGCCACTTCACTTGTGTTCATCCCTGTATTATGATCACATTCATATTCATCAAGCATATCCTTAATCCCTGATTCTGATAACCGCATATCCATATTAAAGTCAGTGGCTATATTCCAAGGAATACTCTTTCTAGAATTAATCTCATCTTTCCGTGTACTTGTAATATATCCAATATCATTTA
>CACZOE010000164.1 GCA_902782695.1 uncultured Lachnospiraceae bacterium
ATGACATGCTTAAAGAGTCGGATGAAATGATGTATAAGGATAAAATGGAATATTATTCTAAACCAGGTAACACAAAATACCGTGGGTTTTAATGATGAAGAATTAACTACAGATTTTGATTCTTCTGTGGATGAGATAACAGATGAGATATCGGAAGACATTGATCAGGAAGTTGCCCCTGTTCCTTTAGAGAAGAAACGTAGGGGAATCACAGAAGTATTAGTTGGACTTGTTAGAAGAGCATAATGTAATCATACTAAGTTTTAGTAATGACTCGTCCCTCGAGGCAGGGTTTAAAGTATTCAGAAAGGATACTGACCTTGTCCGAGGGGCTTTTTTTACTTTATGGGGAAATGCGAGTTCTACAAATTTACACAAAAAAATGAACAGAATCAGTTTTTTATCAACAAAAAAATGAATAGATTCATTTTTTTATTTGACCAAGGACTGCGTAGATGTTAATATTCAAATAAGAAGATAAATATAACGGAGGATTCGTTATGTATAGAAAATTCTATGAAGTTCTAAAAAAATGGGAAGAGAATATGATTCAGGAACCACTTCTTGTTATAGGAGCCAGACAGGTGGGAAAAACCTGGTTGATAAAAAAGTTCTGTGAGGATACATATAAAGATTATATCTATATCAATCTAGAGGAGCGAAAAGATATAATCTCAATATTTGATGGAAATCTGACTCCAGAGGATATACTGAAAAAACTCAGCATTCTTCTTGGAAGAAATATTGATAGTAATACGACTATTGTTATCGATGAGATTCAGCAGAGTGAGCGGGCTATTACATCACTAAAGTATTTTTGCGAAGCAAAAGAGAATTATCGTGTCATTTGCGCTGGCAGCCTGCTTGGTATCAAAGTAAAACGGTTTGAAAGTTCATTTCCAGTAGGAAAGGTATATATAAAGAATATGTATCCTATGGATTTTGAAGAATTCCTTCTTGCGTCAGGAGAAGATTTATTAAGAGATGGAATCAAGGAAGCATATAGTAAAATGTCGCAGTTTCCGGAAGCAATACATAATAAGGCACTTTCCTTATATCACGATTATTTGATAACAGGTGGTATGCCGCAGGTGGTTATGAGTTATCTTGAAAATAAAAAAAGTGTTTTATCATTTAATCGAGAGTTGTTGGACTTTCTAAGACTTGCATATCTTGCGGATATGTCTAAGTATGTAACAAATGTTACTGAGACGGCTAAGATAACTGCAGTTTATGACTCTATCCCCAGACAGCTTGCTAAGGAAAATCCAAAGTTCAAATATAAAGAGATAAAGGGAACGGCAATAAAAAGAGATTATTATGGCCCCATTGACTGGCTTGCAGCATCACAAATGATATATAAAATCAATAAACTTGATTCTCTTGAATCACCTATAAAAGCATACGAGAATACAGATAGCTTTAAGATATATCTTTCTGATGTGGGGTTACTATCGAGAATATGTGGTATCAAATCGCAAGATTTGCTTCCTGATAATCACAACATATATAAGGGAGCAGTTATTGAAAATTATGTAATGGAACAGTTGATTGCAAATGATAAATACTTATATTATTTCAAGCCGGCTGTAAATATGGAAATTGATATAATTACAATTATAGATGATAATGTAATTCCTATTGAGATTAAATCAGGCCGTCATAAGAAATCGACCAGCTTAAACAATTATGTAGAAAAGTATAAGCCTGAGTATGTAATTCGTATATCGGAGAGTAACTTTGGTATGGCAAACAATATAAAGTCAGTACCGCTATATGCAACTTTCTGTATATAGAATATATATTTGATCTGCCAAATAACTGTTCGACTATACATTAAAGCAAATTTTCTAGCGAAGCAATATGGCTTCAGAGAGGAGGATTATGGGGATATTAAATGTAGGTGGGTATGCAGAAGTAATTGAAACTGGAAGAATTGGATATATTAATGATAAAAACAGAAATAAAATAGAACTTTGTTTCTGTGATAAATCACTTATTAATCCGGAATATATATATTTCAAGGCATCAGAGCTTAAGCCTGTAGAGATAAACAAGGTTAAGACTTCTCAGCTTAAGTCACTTGTCAGGGGTGAGCTTAGCTTGAAGGAACTTTCTGGTGGAACAAATTATTTATGGGATTATCCAGAAGTGGATTCAAAAAAATATAACGCTACTATAGAAGACTTATATGCCGGATATAAGAGTGTAAAATCCAAAACACCAGAAGAAATAATGGCATGGCTGGATCCTATTATTCGGTTTATTGATAATATAGACGATAGTGACAAAAGGAATGATTATTCAATTGAATCAGAGGTTTTAGAATACATCTATCAGGATATATTTGAACTGTATGATTTTATTTTATATGAGGACTATGAAGATCCTGAATATATTGAAAGAATATCTGCGTGGGTTTCTGAGACCTGTGATGTGTTACAAAAATATATAGAATCAAAGAGCAAAATTGTTCCTGAACCAATTGCCAGAAGTCTTGTAGATAGATTTGATGATAATGATATTGATGATCAGGATGAACAGACACAGATACTCTTCAAGAGATTTCTTGATCAACTTTGCGATGCTAAAGATGCGAAAGCCATACAGAAAAGAGGTTATTGTTATTATTGTGGAACAAAAATATATCCCAATGACTGGATAAAGGCGAGGGATGCTTTTATCGAATATTATAATCTTACTGGAGATGCTTCTGCTGCAAATACGCTTGGTTATATTTATTATTATGGACGATGCAATGACGGGGTACCACAGTATGAAGAAGCGTTTAAATACTTTAGCATTGGACATGCATTTGGCTATTACGAAAGTACATATAAGTTAGCAGATATGTTTAGCCACGGATATGGTGTTAAAGAGGATGGAATGACAGCTTTTAGAATGTATGATTATGTGTACACTGACAACCTGAAGCGTTTTAGAAAAGGTGATTTTGAGTGTAAATTTGCAGATGCAGCTCTTCGTATGGGTAATTGCTTTAAGAAAGGAATAGGATGTAGAGAGGATATTGAAACAGCCTATTCATATTATCTGGAGGCTGATCTTGCTATCAGAGAAAGAGTTAAAGCAGCAAATCATTATGGGGATACGGTTGTTTATAATGGTATTCAAAGGGCACTCAGAGAAACCAGAGAATTATATACAAAGACAGATAAGACCATTAGTTTTTTATATTATCCGGGTTGGGTTAAATGGATGACGGTTGGTCACAGAAGATGCCGGCTAACTATTAAAGAGCTGGCAAAAGGAGCACTCAGTATTAATGCCGAGATTTTGCCTAGATATGATGAAAGCAAGGAGTTTAAAACATTAATTACAGTTCCTTCTGCAGATTATTCTGAACTCAGAAAAAGTATCAGGTTGAAAACGAAGGAAGGTAGTAGCTATTCGGTGGTTGATAGCACGAATGTAATGGTATTTAATCACGTTAGCTATGATAATAGTAAAAATGTTGCAAAGTTCTATATGGATGAAGAACTGGTTGGTTCTATTTCAACTGCCGGATACATTTTTAAACCAAATGTAACAAAACCTAAAAAGAAAGAAGGAAAGAAGTATCATTTTGTATCTATTCTTTTTGAAGAGCAGGGTAGAACATATGATTACCTATGTGATGATCTTTCAGTAACGGTGGGTGACAGGGTAATTGTAAATGGCTATAATGGAGAGACAGAGGTTGAGGTTGTTGATACATTTGACAAGTATGAAAGTGAAATAGGACTTCCGATAGAAAGGTATAAGAAGATTGTTAGGAACAAAAAATGAGTGATCTTTTATTTAGACAAGGTATCGAAGAAAAATAGAAGAAATAAAAATCAAATATGAAGGACATAATGTAATCATATTAAGTTTTATTAATGAAAAGGGTG
>CACZOE010000165.1 GCA_902782695.1 uncultured Lachnospiraceae bacterium
AGTTCACGTAGGTTCGGAAAATGTTAAGAAACGTCTGGAGCTTATGTGCAACGGCACATTAGAAACCGCCCCACGCGATGGGGGCGGCACTGTAGTTACTATAACCATACCGTAACATCATAGATTTCAAAGTCCTTGGCATCATTTTCTGACGGTTTGCTTTATTTTGTTGCCTCTCAGACGCTATTTTCAGCACCCCTGGCATCACTTTCCGCCGTTTCACCAGATTTTATTGCCTTTCTCCTCTTTCAGACGCCTGATTCCAGTGTCCTCGGCATCACTTTCCACCGTTTCACCAGTTTTTGTTGCCTCAGCTTCTGAATAACTATGTCAGCTATTTTTCCTTAATTTTTTCCTAAGCATTCTCCTCTATTATATCCTCTGGTAAAACTTTTTCTTCTATTTTATCCTCAGCTTTTCCCTCTACTTTATCCTCACTTTTTTCAAAGCGTTTCAGCACTATAATAAGAATGATAAATATCACCCATCCGGATATACTTACAACGATTCCCGGCACCATTCCTTCAGGGGTAAACTGTAGTTCTACTTCATGCTCGCCCTGATTCAGCCAGAGACATATGAAACCATCTCCTGTTTCCTCAGGATACCACTTCTCTCCATCAACATAGGCTATCCATCCCTCGTCGTATGGAATAGTAGTAAGAAGGACCTGATCCTTATCCATATATACATTTCCGCGAACAGAGTTATCTGTCAGCTCTGTCACTACCATCTCATGCTTCTGAAGTTCTCCTCTGAGTCTGGACAGATTATCCTTATTCAGTGTGGAAAGGAACATGGACACCGTTCCCTCAGGAGAATAACCTGAAGAAAATTCCAGCTTCAGCCTTACTATATCTCCGGCTTTCAGCTCACCCAGATCAAACAGCTGCGTCTGATATCTGCCCGAAGCTGTCTCTACATCATTCAGATAATAGATAATATTTTCCAGATAATTAGCTCTGATATTGATTATAAATCTGCCATCCTCCGGAGCTATCATGGTGGCATCTATTGATATGGTATCGCCCTCACTCTCTCCATAACAGATAAGGTCCGGTGAATCCGAACTATAGGTGGCAGTACAGTTTTCGCCCGTTACAGCATAGGCCGGATGAACGGCTTCAAATATCTCACCAACATTTGCTGCCTTAGCCGCAAAATCATTTAGTACATCTGCTGAGTTATAGGTGCCGGTCTCCCATTCATCTATGTTCTCACTGACACCATAACCTATAGACATGGCATTTTTATTTTCAAGTACCCTGACGCCATCAGAATTATAAACTATAGGGTAATCATTTTCACATGGATAATAATCTCCCTCTTTCAGATAGATATACCTTACCCCAAGGAGATCATTTGTCACAGGATTTGAACCCAGGAAAAGATACTCATTTGAACCGGTATAGAATCCCATATGACACATGGCATCGATCATATCACCACGAACGGTAGTACAGAAGGTTCCCACACTCTTCATGTTATCATAGGTATTTTCATCCAGCATAATTGGAGAAACTACGTCTGATCTGTAGAAGATTTTGCCCTTTGTCGCTGCCAGATGATCCACTTCAGATACAGCCTTCTGCATCCTGTCAGAATCCTGCATATAGTATCCACCATCGCAGCTTCCATGATCAGCTATTCCCATCCATGCATTTGTGAATATCTCTCCTGAGATCAGGAAAAACATTATCAGACAGAAAGGAATGGATGACAGTTTCTTTTCCTCTGCCAGCAGAAGTATAAAAGTATACACGATGATAAGTGAACAGGATACTATCATAACAACGAGTTCCGGAACCACACCCTCCATGTCGGTTCTGTAGTAGGTAATACCCAGGAGTATTCCTGCCAGAATAACACCTGCTACTATAGAAAGTGCTCCGGTATTTCTGATATCACTTATAACATCGTAGGCCATGTATATGAGTGTAAATATATATAAAAACGCGAAACGGTTCGGGATTCCAAACTGATTATGAAAACCGTGCCAGATAAAGTTAAGAAGTTCCTGATTCATACTGATCATCAGAAATGTTATCAGCAGCAGCTTTCTTATCTTCTCAAAAATAGTTACATTTTTTGAAAACAGATAAACAAAGAAAAGTACATATACGATAATACCCGCATAGAGATTTGCACTTCCGTCATAGGTATCCATGGTAACCGGTTTCAGAAGAATATAATGTCTCTTGATCAGTTCAAATATATCCTGATACCAGTTATTCTGCGGAAGGGCAGTTCCCGCTGAAGCGGTCTTCATAATGGCCAGGTATGCCATCAGAAGAGAAAATGCAGACATGAGTGCAGCAAGAGTAGATGCACCTGCAAATTTGAGTCCGTCAAATATAAATCCTTTAAAATTCCTGTGACCTGTTGCCAGAAACCAGAGCACCAGAAAAGCACATATCATAAAGGAAATGTAATAATTACAATAAAGACAATAACAGAGTGACAGAATGTATATCTTCGGATCATTTTTAGTCATCAGCCGTTCAAAGCCCATGATGATCAGTGGGAATACCATGATACAATCCAGCCACATTATATTCCAGTAATAACCGCAGGTATAAGCTGAAAGCGCATAGCAGAATGACAGAGCAGTTATGATCATATTGTTCTTTACCTGCTGATTTCTCCTCGAAAGCATGAACGCAAAAAGTCCCGAAGAAATAGCTATCTTTACTGAAACCAGTAATGAAAACATATCAACTATGTTTTTTCTCGGGAAAAATACGATTATTAAGTTGAGAGGAGAGGCCATATAGTACAGAAACAAGGACTGGAAGTTCTGTCCCAGTCCGACGTCCCATGTATATAAAAGGCTCTTGCCATGAAGAAGTTTATCCTGATAGTCACTGAGAAAAGGTATATACTGATGTATACTGTCTACCAGGGTAAATGTATCATAGCCGAAGGGAGCTATCTTCAGAAAACACATGTAAGTAAGCATGAAAACTTCCGTCATGACCATGGCAAGAAGCCATGACCAGTTTCTGTCCAGAAAGCTCCCCTTATTATTTTTTGTCACGTTATCCGTCATTTCTAAGTGTCTCCGACATTTTTACTGTTCTGCCGCAAGAAGATATATAAGCGGTGAGTTCCAGTAGATAGTCACCTCATTTGTTGAATAGCTCTGTGCATTATCTACATAGCTCATAGCAGCACTTTCTTCCTGTAATACTGCTATTGCATAAGGATCATCCAGGTTCTTATCAGGACCACCAACAAGCATTCCTGGTACTGCCATACCAGCCACCTGTGAAGGTCTGTGATGTGGATTCTCAGGACAGAGTGTACCATAAGATGTTACAAAGCAATAACCTAATGCATTTGTTCCAAGCAGGTAATCCAGCTGATATCCTGCCAGTTCACTGTATGAAGATTCTCCGGTCACTATAGCTGCCATATAGAGAAGCATTCCGTCATTTGCAACACGCATGTTGCTGCCCCAGTCAAATCCGCTTCCGAAGCAGAGATTATAACCTGTATTTTTTGACTGATTTACCATCTCGTCAGCCTTTTCAACGATACGGCTTTTTCCGATTTCAGCAAGTTCAGTATCTTCGCTAAGAGCCAGATCATAATCAGCATAATAACCTATATCTGCCCATCCAAGACCTTCTTTAAAATCTCCCGGCTTTGTATCATCTATAAATGCTTTTGTCTTATCTACGCCTGCGAGGTAAAGCTCTACTGCGGCCCAGTATCTCTCATCCAGGGTACTTGTATCAGGATACTCACCTGTTACTATTCCCTTAGGGTTATGGAAGCCTGTAAAGCTTTCCAGACTATCCAGATAATCCCATGCCTTCTCTGCAGCACTGAGTGCTGTTTCACTGAACTCAGGATCTATATCCTTATAAACCACAGCTGCTTTTGCAAGAATTGCTGCAAAATCTCCGGTAGCTGTAACAGATATCGGTGAAAGTACCAGCTGGTCTGTCTCATCCTGTGGAGCCACTGTTTCAGGGAACACCTCACAGGTAACCTTGTGATATACACCACCGGTTTCAGGATCCTGCATCTTCAGCATCCAGTCAAGACCAACTCTTGCTTCATCAAGTATATCAGGTACTCCATTTCCACTCTCAGGAATACCCATATCATCATCGCTTACTCCGAAATCAGTATAGCTGAGCAGCAAATCTGCAATGGTTTTTGCTGTAGAAACAGTATATCTTCCATAATCTCCTGCATCATGCCAGCCACCGCTTACATCAACTGTAGAACTCTTTTCACTACCGTAAACTATGGCGCCTCCGGTATGGCAGGCAGGATGATCAAATTCACCGTTATTCTCCAGCTCTATACCACATCTCTGTCTGTATAACATAAGCACAGTATCGCGGAATATATCTGTGTAAGGATCTGCCTCGATGAAAAATGTATAACTTGCACCTTCGTTAGTATACACATAATAGTATCCAGGCTCGGTAAGTTCTGAGAAATCAGCTTGTCTGACCATCAGTTCAGAACCATAATCATAGATCGGATCATTCAAAGTGCCGGCATATACAGTTTCATTTGTCTCAGCACTGCATACTATAAATTCCTCAGCATCAGTTGAGTCTGTCTTTACAACAGCGACTTTCTTATCATCTGTTTTATAACCCATCTGATTAACTGCCACATTTACATAGGTTGGAAGTGCCGAAACCTCGATAGCATTTGAAGCATCCTTTATCTCCAGCTTTACATTATCTATATAAATGTTATGCTCACCCGGATCAGAGGACATATCATCCATTTTTCCCATGTTAAATACAAGACGTGGAGCAGGGTCGGATTCCTCAGTCATTTCAAAATCAACTGTGAAATTTGTAACCTCAGGTCCTACATCTATTTTCTCGCCCTGATAAGCATGATAATCTCCACCATTTATCTGAAGACGGTATTCAACCTTTCTTTCGATATCTGAAGAGATGTCAAAGCTATAGGTATAGACACATTTCTCACTAAGTGAAAAACCATCCCAATATATCTGATTTGCATAATCAAGACTGCCGCAGTTCTTTATGGATGCTACCAGCTGTCCATCCTTACTGCTGAGATCAAAAGAGCCACCGTTGGTATAGGTAACAAATCCATCCACATCATTATCATCAAAGTTTACATCGACAACAACGTCGCCATCCTTCAGCTGGGCTGACTCATTCCCGCCCTCAGAGGAAAATGCATCCTCTCTGGTTGCCGGGCCAGTACCCTTTAGTGAGCTCTCAGTAACCGGAGCGTCCTCCTGATCCATATCTGCATCAGACTCGGTGCCTGCATCCGAAGAAGACTCATTAGCTTCCTGTTCCTCCTGCACCACGCTCTCTGTACCAGCGTTATCACTACTTCCTGTTCCTGCATTTCCACAGGCTGCAAGTCCCATGGTCAAAACAGCTGCAAGAACTACTGCGGTTAATCTCTTTTTCCTCATAACATTCCTCCGTATAAGGTATAACTTAACTATTTGGAATTCTCCATAAACTTAAGAACTTCCTGGAAATCCATATCTCCTCCAAAAATGGAGAGTGCACTTCCTATGGTAACATCCACTCTGTCACATCCAAGTTCTCTGATAGTATCCAGATCCTCGAAGCTTGATACTCCACCCGCATAGGTGACAGGAAGACTTCCTTCCCAGCTTCCCAGAAGCGAGATCAGTTCTGTATCAACACCACTTCTTTTGCCCTCTACATCAACGGCGTGGATCAGATATTCATCACAATACTCTGCAAGCTCCGTCATAGTCTCATGACACAGCCTCGTATCGGTAAATCTCTGCCAGCGGTCAGTAACTATATAGTAGTCTGAGCCCTCCTCTGATGACTTCTTCCTGCAGGAAAGATCCAGAACGAGCTGCTCCTTACCAACAAGAGCTACCAGTTCCCTGAGCCTGTCATAATCAATGATGCCATCCTTAAAAACATAGGAGGTAACAATTACATGAGATGCTCCGAGTTTGATATAGCTCTCAGCATTTTCCGGAGAAACTCCACCTCCTATCATAAATCCCTGAGGATATTCACTCATGGCATCAGAAGCCGCTCTCAGATCATCGCGGTACTCCTTTGTTCCTGCTTTATTCAGCAGAATAATGTGTCCTCCCGGAATTCTGCAGTTTCTATAAAGTCTTCCGAAAAAAGAAGCTCCATGCTCCGAGACAAAATTTGTATCGGCGCCTGTTATATCATCCAGTGACCCTCCGACTATCTGTTTAACCTTTCCATCATGTATATCTATACATGGTCTAAATCTCATCTTTATTATCCCCCTTAATCCACTTTAAGTGTTATTACCCATTTAAACCCCTAAGCGCACAAAATGTGTAAACTTAATTGTATCAAATAAATCTCTAACTCACAACCTATTAAAACACATTCTCCAGCAGTGCAGCCAGCATATCCATTATACCGAAACCCATGAGAAATGTAACCTTCTCCCGATAGCCGTTAACCGAACTTTTAATCCTGATCATGGATATAGGCAGCATAGCAAAAATCAAAAGAGGCAGGAAGTATCTGGTCTGTATACCCTCTATCTGATCTCCTCCCACCGGGGTAAATCCCACATATAGAGAGGCCATTATCAGAAGCGAACATAGTACAAATATGATCAGACATAGAGTTACAAGTTTCTTCTTCTGTCCTTTTTCAGGGTAACTGTATCTGTCCGGTTCGAGAACTGATCCAAAAACTGTCAGAAGTCCGATCAGCGGAGTTATAAACTTAAGTCGCTTATAATTATTGAAGCCTTCAATTGTTGAAAGTAGATTGCTGGTCATATATAGTAGGAAGGTTCTGATGGTATCAGGTATATGACACATCATATAGTCTATCTGTCTGGATACATTTACATCACCATTTCTATCTTCCACAAATGGAAATCTCTGCATCATGTATATCTGCCATAAAAGAAGTCCCGTCAGCAGAAGCAATCCTGCTACAAGAATCAGAGTTCTCTTTCTTCCAAGTTTTTCCTTTGGTATGAGAAGAACCATCAGAAGCACTGGTGTATAAACCAGATACTTTACTGACGCTATCATTACTGCGGTAATAAAAAGAGCTGCTATCTCTTTTCCCGTCACCTCTAAATCCTTATCAAAGAAATGTCTCAGACAGATAGAGGTAAAGAGAAGCGTTCCTGAAATTACCAGCGGATCTATGGAATAGGATGCCGCCAGCCACATTCCCAGTGGAAGGGACGCTATCATGAAGAACATTCCTTTATAATACCTGGCCTTCTTTATAGCGAAATAGCAGAGCGCCACATATATCAGATACGTGACGAGCCTGCCGGAAAGAATAACGAAAAGTGCAGGAAGTCGGAGCAGTCTGCACAGAAATATGCCTGCTGCAGCGAAGCAGTGATTCACAGGAATAGCTGATGACATATATGGATGTGTGTAAAAATCCTTTTCATTACCAAAGCTTATCAGCCACTTCTCCGGATTCTGACAGAAGCTTCTGATACTGAGCTTACTATCAACAGTTCCTGAAAACTCTGTTGGTACATTTCCTCCTATAAGTCCGATATGTATGTCATCGTAAAAATCTCCCTGACTGATCATAAAGGATCTGAAGAAATGTGTTGATTCATCTATTACATGCGGGAAAGGATTTATAAACAGTATCAGAATACCCAGTGAAAATGAAAGGAGCAGGAAATTCTTTTCATAGGACTTTGAAATAAGCATAAGAAATATAAAGGATACGATAATTACAAGAAGCCAGCTGATCATCTTCACTGCCAGCACTGCATAATCAAAATATCCTACCTTCATACGAATAGTTCCATCCAGTCTGTCGCCATTAATTACCGCGCTCATACTTTCAGTATCCTTTGCACGGTACCAGACACTTACTCCCCCTGAGGCCTTGTTAACAGTTGATGTGATACGGACAAAATACATCCTGCCCTTTGACTGAGGAATCTTATCGAAGGATACAGTGTAGAAACTCTTATCCTCCAGAAGGGACATGTCGATTTTTTCCTCTGCAACGGTCTCTCCTGATTCAGAAAGAATTGTAAAGATCACCTTGCCATATTTCTGCTCTCCAAGGGTATCAAAATAAATCCCTACAGAACACATATTTGCATTTCCGGCTACGAAGGGCTGGTCAATAGTGGTTTCAGAAGTGATGGGATCCAGTGCATTCAGTACCTCTCCCTTTCCTATCTCAGAACTGGTGACCGTGTCCTTTCCAAGTTTAAAGGGATTACTGATAAATAAAACCAGAGCCCAGAAAATCACAAGGATTATCAGAGCTCCCTTTTTACTTTTTATTTTACTGCCGATGCTACGACTCATCCATTATTCCTCACTTCGCCCAACTGAGTTTCATCCCAGTTTCTTTATCTCTGACCATGCGATAGGAACACAGATCATTATTGAAAGTATATCTGCCACAGTCTGGGTAATCTCAACACCGGTTATTCCCAAAAATGCGGGAAGGATAAAAATGAGAGGTATAAAGCAGATACCATTTCTCGCAGAGGAGGTAATACTTGCTTTAAATCCTTTTCCTATAGACTGAAGCATCATGTTGCACATAACGGTGGTAGCCATCAGAGGCATGACTGCAGCCTGACATCTCAGAGCCACTTTTCCCACCTCTATTACCTGGGGATCATTTCTGAACCATCCAATGATCTGAGGGGCAAATATAATAGCCAGAACCGCCAGAACTGAAAGAACCAGTGTTCCCCATTTAATGCAGAAAAACAGTCCATCCTTCACTCTCTTCTTAAGGCCTGCGCCGTAATTAAAAGAGCATACCGGCTGATAGCCCTGACCAAATCCAATAAGCGCGGATACCATGGTCATCATAACTCTTGAAACGATGGACATTCCGGCTATGGCGGCATCACCACCATAATGGCCTGCATATTTGTTCAGAAGAAGGGTTGAAGCTGCTGCAAGTCCCTGTCTGAAAAGGGACGGCGCTCCACCATTGATTATTTCCAAGATATAATGAGGATTTATATGAACATTTTTTATACTCAGATGTATATTTTCACCCTTGCTGCTGCCGATTAAAAGAACGATAAAACTGATGATCTGACCGGATACTGTCGCTATAGCCGCTCCGGTAACTCCCATATCCAGGAGAAGGATTAGTACCGGGTCAAGGATTACATTTATAACAGCTCCACACATCAGGCCTATCATTGCATAAATAGCACTACCCTGAAATCTCAGCTGATTGTTGATAACGAACTGTCCCATCATGAAGGGAGCTCCGATAAGAATGGTCCTCATATAGTCTTCGGTATCATTTATTGTTGTCGGAGTCGCTCCGATCCATACTGCAATCCTCTCTATATTCAGATTTGCAATAACAGCAACTGCGATTCCCAGAATGAGAGATACTGCAAATCCGGTGGAGGCCATTTCGTTAGCTTCCTTCCTGTTTCCGGAACCAAGCATTCGGGAGAGATAATTACCTGAACCATGTCCACAGAAAAATCCCATAGCCTGGACGATAGCCATCACAGAAAAGACAAGTCCCACCGCTGCTGTAGCTTCGGTGGAAATCTTGCCTACAAAATATGTATCAGCAGAATTGTAAAAGGCTGTTACCAGCATGCTGATTATAGTTGGAATTGAGAGCTTCACGATAAGCTCTGGAACAGGAGTCTCCGTCATCATCTGACGACGGGACTGTTTTTCTGTTTCTTTAGGCGTATCTGCCATCTCTACTCCTTCACATCTGCCAGGGTAAGAGTTTTCAGATCATCATCACTTATATCCTTGATATCTACGATTCTGGATGCCTGTCTCTCTATGCAGCGCTCCAGATAGTTCCTGGCTTCTCTTGCATTTGCAAAATTCTCTTCATGAGCTTTCGCTCTTTTTGTGAGATACTCCTGGACAAATTCAGAAGCTTCCTTATCGGTCATATACTCCTGCTTCTTAGCCATGGAGTTAAATATACTGGTAAGCTCGTTACCTGAGTAATCATTGAAGAATATATATTTGTTGAATCGGGATTTCAGACCCGGGTTGGAATTTACGAATTCTTCCATCTTGTCAGTATAGCCTGCAACGATAACTATAAGGTCATCACGATTATCTTCCATAAGTTTGAGAAGTGTATCAACTGCCTCCTGACCAAAATCCTTTTCATCACCACTCTTGATAAGTGTGTAGGCCTCATCTATGAAAAGGATTCCACCGATGGCACTTTCCACTATCTCTGCAGTCTGGGTTGCAGTCTGACCTATATAGCCTGCCACGAGATTCGAACGGTCAACCTCTATCAGCTGTCCTTCGCTTACCACTCCAAGAACTTTATATATCTTTGCCAGAAGTCTTGCAACTGTGGTTTTTCCAGTTCCCGGATTTCCGGAGAATACCAGATGAAGTGTGATATCCGGCTGCTTCATCCCTCTTTCTTCACGAAGCTTACGAACCTTCACAAGATTGATGAGATTTGTCAGGTCCTGCTTAACTGACTTAAGACCAACCAGAGCGTTCAGCTCTTCCATCAGCTGCTCCAGAGTCTCCTCCGGTTCTGCCTGAGCTGCAGCATTTCCAGCTGCCTTATCTGC
>CACZOE010000166.1 GCA_902782695.1 uncultured Lachnospiraceae bacterium
GCTCTGACCACTGTACTGTGCCTTTATCTCTTCAAGGATTTTTTTCTTTTCATCAGTTAAACCTGGATTTTCTTCCTGAAACATTTTTAATTCTCCTGTAAATTATAAGTGTATGACATAGTATATCACTATATTTCAAATAATAATAGTGAAACATTTGTGAGAACGGTGGTTCGTGTATTTTCCATATCCAGCGTGCCCAATAAAACTAAAACTCACTGCATAGAATTTCCGAAAGTTTTAGAATATGGAATTGACTGAATTTGTCAAGGTCAATTCTCTATTATGGCATGTCATTTTATTGACATTATTGTCAGAATCATAGTACAATTTATATATATTTTTTCGCGATTTTTGTAAAATATTATAGAAATCGACGAGAACTGAGCGTGATAACTGGGTATCAGAATGAATCAGATACTCACAACAAAAAATAAGGAGGATAGCGGATGAAAACAATGAAGAAACGTAGCTGGGCACTGGCACTTGTCCTGGCTATGGTATGTAGTCTCTTTACAGGGATAAGTGCAAAAGCAGAAGAGTCTCATATTTTTGCGTGTTATGCCGACTGGAAAGATGGTAAACCGTTGCCGAGTAACGATCTGAATGAATATCATGATGGTGTTGGAATGGATTTGAGATCCAGAAGACAGCTTTATTTTTGTATGGATAATTCCAGTATTGAGAAGGTTCTTGAAACAGGCATAAAGGCAGATGACATCTCAAAGTTTAAAGTTTATGAATATAACGGAGCCGTAAAGGGTGAAGAATTAACTGGTGTTATTAAGAATTGTTACGATGATAACAGGGAGACTATTGACGGCGTATTTGAATTCTTTTTTAACGAATCTGGTAATTATATAGTTGAGTATGATGAAAACTATATATTCTTTATCGACGTTTTTATGCCGCGTATGGGTGTTTTTGATTCGGACACATTTAATGAAGACTCATTTTTGGGCTCTGATGATATAAAGTATTTTGCAGATCCTTCAGAAACAACTTATTATCTGCACATTTCATCTCCAAGTGAAGATAGTGAAATAAAGTCTGCTGTAATTTCAAATATCTGTGCAAAAGAAGATATTAATTCAGAAGAATCAGTAGAAATAGAAGAAATCAAAATTGAAAAAATAAAAACTGATGAATCAACATACAAGATAACATTCCCCGCTTTTTATGACAGAGGAGGTTATATAAAGTATGATTTTAAGGTTGAATTTAATGGTGAAGGCGGGGACACTTGGGAGGAAACAGGCCATAGGCTCTGGATCAACAATTGCAAGGATGGTCTTGCAATCGCTTGGACGATTAATCAAGAAGTGAAATGGGATGATCCTGATGATTCTGAAGAGGGTGAAACAGCTCATGATTACGATACGTTTTTGTTTGATGAAAACCCTTGGCATTATAACAAGATATTTAACGTTGGAATAATGGAGTATAACCAGCTGTCATTTGGTATTATTGAGGATAATGATTCAGTTAAAGCTATAACAGATAAAACCAAGCTGAATATAGAAAAAATATTTGGTTCTGAAAACGCTGATTTTGAAATAAATAATTATTTCAATACCTGGTCCAATTCAGAGGGTAATGATATCGAAGTTTATATGACGGAGGATGGAACAGATACCGGAGCAGAGACTGGTGCTTATAGTGTTATTTTTTATGATGAAGGAATCTACAGAGTTTCTTATGAAGGCTGTGATGGATATGTATATATAAAGGTTGGTCTTCCTGAAGTTGCAGTTTATACCTCTGCAGAAGCATCCAAAGAAACACTCGCTGCGCTTTCGTGGAATAATATCGAGTACAAGAACGGAAATACATATTACATAGTAGCATCAGAGGAATATAAGGATAGGCTTCGTAGAGAATGTGAATATGCTGAAATTTCGTTTTCAGATTATTTAGGACATGAAACTATAGATTGGCTGAAGGATGACTTTAAGGCGGAGAAATTCACTATTCCTGCTACTTTATCAGGCTACTATGGGGACTCAATATGGGTTGATATGAATATTATTAGTTATGATGATAATGGTGAACCTATAAAAGATGATAAAGGTAATGTGGAAACTCATAGTGAAAACAGAGTCTTTGGACTTAATCAGGGACCGGATGGGTTTGTGGCTTGTAATAACTGGGAAAAACAAAATGGTGAAATAATTATAGAAAATCCTAGTTTTGGTGGTTTTAACAGGGATGGTCGTGAGGAAGAAATATATGCGGATATTTATTTAAATCTTGGTACGATGGATGATGGAACTGTCACCCTGCTTACAAAGGAACAGCTGGATACAGTAGAAATCATCGATAGATCCGGAAAAACCGTAGATTCTTCTATAGGAACTATTGAACCGGTAAAGGCTTCATATTATGAAGACGAAAATAAAATAGATATATACATTGCTAAGATTGTTATGTTCAGAGAAGGAGAATATGCACTTAAGTATAATGATGAGGTTATTTCATATAAAACGTATACTCCTGATATGCTGATTTATAGCAAGAACTCAGCAGATGCAAAATATGCCCTTGGTACGGGAACTGAATATAATGCCAAAATGAATACATTCTTTATACTGCCAAATGTAAAAACCTTAGAAAAGGATGGTTTTTCAAAAACGTTCAAAATATTTGGGGCTACAGTTAAGGAAGAAAATATATATAATGAAGAAACAGATGAATGGGAATCTACGATTAATGATGAAGATCTAGATAGGATAGAGCTTAAGGTTGATAAAATAAATGGTATAAAGGTTATCATTCCTGAAGGCGTTACAGGTGGATTCAGAGTAGCTGTATTCTATGACAGGTATGAGACTTTTAAAGATGAGAATGATGAATTGAATCCTGATATCTACAGAAATAATGAACAAGAATTTTGGTTCGGAGTTAAAGATGGAGAGATATCCTATCCTGATGAAATAAAGGATGATGTGGCAAAAGCTGAAGCGGCATCAGAAATCATAAATGCGCTTCCTGCAGCATCAGAAATAACCTCTAAAAATGAGGCGGCTGTAAATGCAGCAAAAAGTGCATATGATAAACTGAGTGCTGATCAAAAAGCAATAGTTGATCCTGATGTGAAAGCAAAGCTTGAGGCGGCAGTAAGTGCTCTTGAGGCAGCAAAGGCAGCAGAAGCAAAAGCAGCAGCAGATGCAAAGAAAAATGAGGACGCTAAGAATGCGGCAGTTAAGGCAGCAGTAGATGCAGCAAATAAGAGCGCGGCAGAGAAAGAGGCAGCAGCAGTAGCAGCGGCAAATGCGAAGGCGGCAGAAGATGCGACAACAGCAAAAACAGCGGCTGATGCAGAAATGGCAGCAGCAGTAGATGCAGCAAATGCTAAGGCAGCAGCAGATGCAGCGGCAGCAAAAACAGCAGCAGATGCAGAAAAGGCAGCAGCGGTTGAAGCAGCTAAAGCTGCAGCGGTTAAAGCTCCTCCAGTTGTGAATACTGTTATATATGATTCAGCTTCTAAGGCCCTTTATAAGGTTATTAAGGCATCTGATGGAAAATCAGCAGGCGAGGTTGAGTTCAAGAGTGCTGATAGCATGGTCAAGAAGATGAATATACCAGAATCTATTACAGTTGAAGGTATAACCTATGATGTGACTGCTATCGGGAAAAATGCATTTGAAGGTAATTCAAAAATGGCTTCTGTAACTATTCCTTCGAAGGTAACTAAGATTGGCGCTAATGCATTCCTTAATTGTTCGAAGCTTAAAACTATAATGGTTAAGTCAGATGTGATTAAAAGTGTAGGAAAGAATGCGCTTAAAGGAATAAATAAGAAAGCGGTAATCAAAGTTTCGAAGACTAAGTTAAAGGATTATAGAAAACTTTTCAAAAAGAAGGGTCAGAAGAAATCTGTAAAAGTTAAATAGTTTATAAGTTAAGGCACCGCCGGTTCGTCCGGTGGTGCTTTTTGTTACTCTTGTATGAATGCTTCTCAAATGATATAATAAGAAGCAATTGCAACCTTTTTTAACAGGTAGTGACAGAGATATTACGTGATTTGAGGTGCACATGTCATACATTGCTTTATATAGAAAATTCCGTCCTGATTCATTTGATGAAGTAAAGGGACAGGATCATATAGTAACAACGCTTAAAAATCAGATCAAGGCTGACAGAGTAGGACATGCCTATCTCTTCTGCGGAACCAGAGGTACAGGAAAGACTACCATGGCGAAGCTTCTGGCTAAGACTGTTAATTGTGAGAATCCTACGGAGAATGGTCCGTGTGGTGTCTGCCCCAGCTGTAAAGCGATAGCTGATGGAAGCTCACTGAATGTAATGGAAATAGATGCTGCATCAAACAATGGTGTAGATAACATTCGTCAGATAAATGAAACAGTACAGTATTCACCTGCTCAAGGAAAGTATCTCGTATATATTATCGATGAGGTACATATGCTTTCAGCAGGTGCTTATAATGCACTTCTTAAGACACTGGAGGAGCCGCCGGAATATGTAATATTTATTCTTGCGACTACGGACGAGCATAAGCTTCCTGTAACTATAAAGTCCAGATGTCAGAGATATGATTTTCATCGTATTTCCATTGAAACCATAACTGACAGACTTGAAGATATTGTATCCCGTGAGGGTGGTAAGGCAACCAGGGATGCACTCAGCTTTATAGCAAGAACTGCTGATGGCTCCATGAGAGATGCTCTTTCAATTCTGGATGAATGTATGTCCGCTGCAATAGGTGAGGAGCTGACCAGAGACGGGGTTCTTAAGACCATTGGAGCAGTATCCGTAGATATATATATGGATATGATGTCTGCGATAAAGGCTGATGACGCAAACCGGGTTCTCAGCATTATAAGTGAGACTATTTATAATGGAAAGGACCTTACAAAATTCGTAGATGATTTTACCTGGTTTATGAGAAATGTACTCTTCCTGAAACTATCTCCATCTCTTAAGGGAGAGTTGGATATCACTGAAGAGGCGGCCGGGGAACTGTTGGAACTGGGAAAGGAGTTCAGTACAGAAACCTTATCCAGATACCTGACTATACTTCAGGAGCTTTGTTCTTCCATCAGGATGTCTTCTGTAAAAAGAGTCACCCTTGAAATGGCAATGATCAAAATGATGCATCCTGAGACTGACGATAACTATGAGGCAGTCATAGGAAGACTTGAAAGACTGGAACAAGGACATATATCAGGAAATGTAAATGCTTCTATAAATGTAACTTCTGAGGGGGGTGCAGCTGAGGAAAGTAAGGCGGCTGCCCAGAGTACTCCGGATGGAGAGGATGCTTCATCCCAGACGCCTAATTCCAGGTCTGTTCTTAACGATGTTGATATGACCATGCTGGAGTCCATTATAGACAAGAAGCTGGACCAGAAGGTTGATGAAGAGATAAAAAGAAGGATAAAATCCGGCGAACTTGCAATGACAGGGGAGACAAAGCTTGATCCCAAGGAAGAGAGCGAACTGGTGATAAAGAACATCAGAGAAAACTTTCCTCCGGCAGTTGCAAAGGATATAGAAGCACTGGCTTCCAAATGGAATACAGAAGTCGTTGCAAAACTGGAACATCCATTTAATGCATATACAGAATACTTTAACGTGGAGCCTTCTCCGGAATACTCGGATGATGGTATAGCCAGACTCAGACTTGTTTTTGATGAAAAGGATAAGGAAAGCGTGGCCTATGGCTTTTTGTCAAAGGAACAGTATAAATCAAAACTTGCAGACCGGCTGTCTGAGATAATTGAGAAGAAGGTCGAGATAGATATAGTTACCAAAAAGATTACAAAGGGTATTCCTGACAGAACAACGCAGGCTTTAAATAAAATTAATTTTAAAGATATAATGATTGTGGACGAGGAATAGTTCATAGACTAAAGAAAGAGAGGAATTTAAAATTGGCTAAAAGAGGTGGTTATCCAGGAGGAATGATGCCTGGAAATATGAACAATCTGATGAAGCAGGCACAGAAGATGCAGAAGCAGATGGAGCAGACTCAGGCAGAGCTGGAGGAAAAGGAGTATGAAACTTCCAGTGGTGGCGGAGTTGTAAAAGTAAAAATAAACGGCCACAAGGAAATAACAGAGATAACTATAGCTGAAGAGGTTGTAGACCCTGATGATATTGAGATGCTTCAGGATCTCATAATGGCTGCTGTTAACGAAGCTATTCGTGCTCAGGCTGATGATGAGAAGGAACAGCTTGGCAAAATAACAGGCGGCATGGGAGGCGGCCTCGGAGGATTATTTTAAATGAATATATACGGTGGCGAGGTAAACCGGCTGATTGAAGAACTCAGTCACCTGCCGGGTATAGGTTCCAGAAGTGCCCAGAGACTTGCATTTCATATAATAGGAATGCCCGAGGACAGGGCGGAGGCTCTTGCGGAGGCTATAGTAAATGCCAAGAAAAAAATAAAATATTGCAAGGAATGCTTCACTATCACTGACAGCGAGATATGTCCGATATGTGCTTCACAGACCAGAGACCATAAAACAATCATGGTGGTGGAGTCATCGAGAGATATGTCGGCTTATGAGAGGACGGGGAAATACGAAGGTGTATATCACGTTCTTCATGGAGTGATAAATCCGAGTCAGGGTATAGGACCGGAGGAGATAAAACTGAAGGAGCTTCTCATACGACTCAGGGGTGATGTTGATGAGATAATAATAGCTACCAATTCCAGTATAGAAGGTGAAGCAACTGCAATGTATATATCCAAGCTCGTTAAACCGGCAGGAATAAAGGTTACTCGTATAGCAAGTGGTGTACCTGTCGGAGGAGATCTGGAGGTGACTGATGAAGTTACTCTGATGAGAGCTCTGGATGGCAGAGTAGAACTGTAAAAGAATACTTAATTAAGGAGGTTACAAAATGAAGAAAGTAGGAATACTTACGAGTGGTGGAGATTGTCAGGCACTTAACCCTACTATGAGAGGTGTTGTGAAGGGTCTTGAAAATCTTTTTGGAGATGTAGAAATATATGGTTTCCTTGAGGGATATAAGGGACTTATATATGGAAATTATAAGAGGATGGAGCCAATGGAGTTTTCAGGACTTCTTGCAAAGGGTGGTACAGTACTTGGAACCTCAAGAGTTCCTTTCAAGTATCTGGATACACCTACAGATGATGGCATAGAGAAGGTTCCTGCAATGATAAAGACTTATAAGAAGCTTGAACTGGATGGCCTTTTCGTTCTTGGTGGAAATGGATCTCAGAAGACAGCTTACAGACTTTATCAGGAAGGTCTTAATGTGATAGGACTTCCAAAGACCATTGATAATGATATCTATGGAACAGATGTTACATTTGGTTTCCAGAGTGCCATAGATGTTGCAACTCACGCAATTGACTGTATCTATACTACAGCTGAATCACATAACCGTGTATTTGTTATCGAGACTATGGGACATAAGGTTGGATGGATCACACTTTATGCCGGAGTAGCCGGTGGTGCTGACGTTATTCTTCTTCCAGAGATTCCTTATGATATGAAGAAGGTTTATAAAGCTATTGATAAGCGTAAGAAGATGGGCAAGAAATTTGCTATTATCGTAGTGGCTGAAGGTGCTATTTCCAAGGAACTTGCAAAGCTTCCTAAGAAGGAAAGAAAAGCAAAGCTGGCTGAGAAAACTTATCCATCTATTGCTTACGAAGTTGCAAATGATATACAGGCTAAATATCCTACTGCTGAGATCAGAGTTGCACTTCCGGGACATACCCAGAGAGGTGGAAATCCAGATGCATATGACAGAGTACTTTCCAGCAGATTTGGTGCTAAGGGTGCTGAACTTTTCAAGGCAAAGGATTTTGGAAAGCTTGTTGTATTTAAGAATAATCAGGTTACTGCAATTCCTATGGAGGAATCAGCAGGAAAACTTAAATATGTAGATCCGGATGATCAGTTGGTTCAGGAAGCAAAGACTCTTGGAATCTGCTTCGGAGATTAATTATTTAAGTAACTTTATGACAAGATAGGATAGAAAAATGATAAAGAGAACCCTTTTTGGGATTCTGCTGTTTCTCGTGATATTCGCAGGATCAGCTCTTTCATTCAATTTCATACAGAACCGTAACAGAACAACCAGAGCAGTTGAGGGTTATAATCCCACTATGGATAAGGCATACGTTATGTATCAGGGAAAAATGCTGAACAGTATGCTGGGATATACGAATACTATCGATACTAGCCTGTATAGGGATTCTATAATTCCGCTGGATTCATCAAAACAGGTGGATATTCTTCTGACAGATTCCGTGGATACTGGTGCTGATGTAAGGTATGAGCTCAGATCCTTTGATGGAAGCAATCTGGTGGAGGATGGCGACCTGAGATTTGTAAAATCGGGAGATATATATAATCACTATCAGATGACTATCAGAATGAATCTTACTACAGGTCTGGAGTATAGTCTTGTTATAAAGGTTTCACATGGAAATAAAATAGTAAACTATTATACGCGAGTAGTCAGTCTCAGCGAAGCCAGACTAAGTGGATTTTTATCTTATGCAGAAAGCTTTGATAATGCTGTGTTTGAGGCAAATGCTGAGCTGGCAGAACTGGCAAGTGATACAAATGCTATAACAACATTTAATGTATCAGGTATCCTGGCTGATATGGAAAAGGAGAAGGAAGAAGCGGAAGCTGACAGACTTGTGGCAACTACTACGGATGCCATGGCTGGTGTGAGTGAGGCAAATCTTTCAAAGGTGTTCGGTAGTTCCGATGCCAGCAGTTCAGTTTATGATACTGAAAATGCATCCTATATTCATTCAAGAGGTAATCCCGGATATGTTACACTTGCATCCTCCTATGAAGATATTGTCTTCAGTGGGATGAAAATGGAAAGACTGAGTGAACCTGTTCCAAAGATAAAAGAACTTACGGATACAAGTGCACTTATAGAGCTGGTATATAAAACTATTTCAGAGGAAAATGGGATTTATCGGACCTACGCAGTTTCAGAATATCTGTCACTCAGCTATGATAATGGAGCTGCAGCCATAAAGGTAAGTGATTATCAGAGATTTGTGAATCAGGACTTCAGTGCAGATGGAATCGATCCTGCAAGCAACGCTATCTCTCTTGGACTTACGGCAAGTGAGAAACCACAGTATCTTGCCAGTGAGGATTCAAAGATACTTGCGTTTGTAGCTGATAACAGTCTGTGGATATATGACAATTCCAAGAATACATATTCCACTGTATACGGAACCTCCAGTGATGAAGCTGAAAAGGAACGTACACCACAGGAAGGATATGATATCAAGCTTCTGTCTCTGGATGAGGATTCGTTGGATTTTGTTGTATTCGGAAGAATAAACGAAGGTCCGAGAGAGGGAAGTACAGGTGTTGTACTCTATGAATATAACATAGAAGAAACTATGCTGAGAGAACTTCAGTATGTGGCTTCTGAACTTCCGCTTGATGCCATGCAGTTATCTGTTGGTGAGCTCTGCTACTATGATAAGACGGAGAGAGTGTTCTATCTTCTGATAGGTGAAGACATGCTTGCCATAGATGTGTTCTCGGGAAAGACCGAAGAAAGAATATCGGATCTTCCGTCAGGACATGCTGCTGTATCTGAGGATATGAAGGCTATAGCTTATCCGGACAGTTCGGATCTGACTAAAACAAAGGAAATCAAAATCATTGATTTTGAGCATCGGACAGAGGCAGTAAAGAAACTCAGAGATCACAGACTTCAGCTTCTTGGGTTTGTTGGAGAGGATATAGTATATGGTGCTGCTGAACCGGAACATATATCGGTAGATAAGGATGGCACCCCGAGCTTTCTTTTTGACAAGCTGTACATAGTTCATAGAGATGGCAGCCTGGTTAAAAAATATGAGCGGGATAATATACTTATTTCAAAGGTAAGATTTGACAAAAATGTTATCTATCTCACCAGAAAGACCATAAATGAAGAAACTGGTGATATAGTAGATGCACCAAAGGATTATATAACCTATAAATCTGAGATTTCAGACAGTCAGGTAAAGGTTTCACGTGTTGAAAATGAAGTTGGAAATAAAGAGACCTATCTGAAATTCCCATACAATGTATTTGTAAGAGGTGGAAATGAGGAACTGTTCACCAGAGTAGCAGCTTCAGGAAATGCTTCCGATATCAAATACGATGGGGTGCTTGTGGATAAAAGAGGTGCATTTATTTATGGACCATCCGGTATCAGAGGTGTTTCTGACAGCGTGGGTAAGGCCATAAATAATGTGTATGAAAACGGCGGCTTTGTAGTAGATGCCTATGGAGCAACTCTCTACAATGACAAGATAGTCAGACCTTATCTGACTGTAGCGGGTACTTTCCCATATAAGGCAGTGGATAATGCGGGTGACAGTTTTGCGGCATGCAATTATATGTGTATGCTGGCTGCCGGATTAAATGCCGATTATGATGAGGTAAGAACTAAGAATAACTGGATAGAAAGCTTTGAAATGTATGGCGATGGTGCCAGAGGTATAAATATATCAGGAGTGAAGCTGGACACAGCCATAGGTTATCTGAGTGATGGATGTCCGTTTGCAGCCAAAATACCTGAGGGTTATGTTCTGGTAGTCAGCTATAACGATGATTTCATCAGATATTATGATCCGATGCAGGATGAAGAGGTAAGAATTCAGAGATATGCTTTCCAGTTAAAATGTGAAGATCAGGAGAATGAATTCTATACATATGTAAAGAAATAAGGGCATTTTCAGAGTTGATAAAAAAGTGATGTAAATACTTCATCAATTCTTCACAATTATAACAAAAGTTCTTCATAATTAATTGTTATATTAAAGATGTTCCAAATGAAGGATTCTATACCTTCCCCCACATTTTTTCATACGAGGAA
>CACZOE010000167.1 GCA_902782695.1 uncultured Lachnospiraceae bacterium
CTATCCCGTTCTTCTTTTGATAATGCGTTTAGTAATTCATCATCTTTCTGCACGACTTTTAGTTGTTCGACACGCCCCTGTTTTACTCCTGGTATCATACAGGGAACAAACAGAATTATCTTACTAATCATCTCTGGAAACTTGTTAACGAATCCTCTTGCGAGAAGCCCTGAATAGGACTGGCCTATGATCACAAAAGGCTCCTTTATTACTTCAACTGCAAACTCGTGTAACAGCTTTAATATATCATCTGAGTTTTTAATATCACCGTGTTCAGAATCTCCCATTCCCGGAAGATCTATATAGAACCTTTTGTATCCATCTACCTCACGAAAGATTGGTTCAAATGCTCCTTTCATTGTGAGCTTACTGATTCCCCATCCGTGAATGATCAGAACCGGTTTTCCTTCACCTATTACTTCATAATCTATTATTTCGTATTTCATATATTATTACCTAGTTTCCCTCAGCTCATTCTTTACTTCTGTTTTTCTTATTTATTAAAACTTTCCCCAATGTATCTGCGCATCATAATCCACATCAATCTGCCTGGTAGTAGCCGCATCCTTAGCAGGTCTTCCAATTCCAATAAAACATGGAATTAAATATTCATCAGGTATATTTAAAGCTTCTTTAGCAACTGACTCCTCATTCCCTAGAGGGATTCTGACATTACATCCGTATCCCTCTGATGTTGCAGCAAGCCATACATTTTCTATACTGCACCATATGGAAGCGTAGCAGTTAAGATCCGATAAACACTTAGGATTCAGTATATCCACTTTCTTCTTCATCAATGGTATTATGATAGCTGCAGCATCGATCAACATTCGGTATTGCTTCGGTACGGCAATCTGATAACTCTCCTTCTGAACAGGATCAGAGATAAATGTCATGGCATCTACATCCTTTACAGTAAGGTTCTTAGGAACACCCTCTATAACACTTTTCATCATCCCTTTATCTGACACCACAATATAGTGCCAATCTCTGAAATGATCATTAGCAGGCGCCGAATATGCCGCCTTTACTATTTTCTCCATAATGTCCTTCGGAATACTTTCATTTGCAAAATCTCTTACACTATGCCTAGCATTAATTACATCATAAAAATCCATATGTCCATTCTCCTTATATCTAAAACAATTTAACTAATTTGAAAAATGCACCTTTTGTTTTCTTCTTCATAATATCATTAAAACAATGTACTGAGAAATGAATTTATGTTATTATTTATAATCAAATGGAATAAATGCACCTAATTAAGTAAAGACGTAAAATGAACCTCAAGGGGAAGGAGTTCACAATGACAACATCTCAGCTTGAATGCTTTATCAGCCTGGCCGGCACCCTAAATTACATGATGACAGCAGAACAGCTAGGTCTCACCCAGCCTGCCGTATCAAAACAGATACAGTCTCTAGAGACAGAACTGAAATGTAAGCTCTTTAACAGAACAACCAGGTCCGTAACACTGACAAAGGCCGGTGCTGCTTTTCTTGCGGATGCAAATACAATAATCGACACCTTCTATCACTCCAAGGAACGAATATCCAACTATCAGGAACAGGAACTCCATTTGCTTAAAATAGGCTATATGGATCCACATACTGTATATCTCATAAGCCTAATTCTCAAGCCCATCTTAGCATCAAAGCCAAATGTTATTCCAGAGTTTACTCAAGATCAAACAGATGCTAATTTAAGCCGCCTGGTGAACAGTCATCTGGATCTGATCATTGGAATGAAGGATGCAAAGTTTGTGGATTCAAATATATCATTTACCAAGTTATATGATGAAGAATTATTCTGTGTGATTCATAAAGATCATCCTTTAACAAAAGAACTTAAGAAGCACAAAAAAAAGACGGTAACCACACAAGATTTGTGGGATTACCGCCAGATTATTTCCATTCCTCCATATCTGATAAGGAACCTCTTTTCAAGAAGACGATATATTGTTCCTGTGAATGAAGATATAGATAACGCTATATGCTCAAATGCCTGTGAGGCATATGGTCTGCTTCTTGCAAACTTTGGATATGCACTTCTTCCTGGGTATGAAATACTAGATCACAAAGATCTTGTAACACTTAAGTGGGAAGAATCTCCTCACGCGCCTTTCGGAATCTACACCAAAGCGTCTGTTCTTAAGGATAAGACTTCTTTGGAATATGCTTTTATCCAAAACGCAAAGGAACGCTTCAAGTCAAATACCTAAAGCGTTCCATGTAAAGCGCCCTCCGAATCATTAATCTTAATCCATTTCAAGCACCACTTCCAGATCAGCCGGAAGCCAGTCTACTGC
>CACZOE010000168.1 GCA_902782695.1 uncultured Lachnospiraceae bacterium
ATATCTCTTTCCCGGATAACCTTCAGCATACTTATTTGTCAGATGACTTCCCATAGCTGCCATAACAGCTTTTGAAGCTATATTCTCTGATGCAATAAGCTCCAGGTTATTGTCCTGACGATTATACTCGTCTGTCATGGCTGCAGCCACTTCCGGATCAACTTTTACGACTTCTTCAAAATCAAACATTTTATTTCCTCCATATAATATATTAAGATTCCTTACCCTTGGGTTTGGAACACCGTTTCGATATTTAATAAAAAAGTTTATACCTTGATCTGCGAGAATACCTCGCCAATCTTCTCTCTAATAACTATATCAGCCTCGGCATCACGGGATGTAGAAGCCATATTAAGCACTGCCAGATGTTTACCTCTGAAATAACTGATAAATCCAGCTGCAGGATAAACCACCAGGGAAGTTCCTCCGATGATCAGCATATCCGCTTTGGAAATGTGCTCGATGGATTTAGATATTGTATACTGATCCAGCCCCTCTTCGTAGAGAACTACATCCGGACGTACCAGACCATTACATACTTTCCCATCCACCTCAGCATTACAGCGTGGCACACCATCACTGGCAAGTATGTACTTGATTCCTGCATTTACATCTTCAGGAGTGCTGCTATAGGTCTTGCCACACTTGGTACAGAAGTTTCTCAGTACCGATCCGTGAAGTTCAAGAACCTCCTTACTTCCGGCAGCCTGATGAAGCCCATCTATATTCTGGGTTATGACCGCCTTAAGCTTTCCGGCTGCTTCCATCTCTGCCAGCTTCTTGTGAGCTGCATTTGGCTTTGCATCCGGCGCAAGCATTTTATCCTTATAGAATTCAAAAAATTCTTCAGTTTTATGAACCAGAAATGTATGACTTACGATTTCTTCCGGGGGGTACTTATATTTCTGTGCATAAAGTCCATCCTGACTTCTGAAATCAGGTATTCCACTCTCGGTAGACACCCCCGCTCCACCAAAGAATACTATATAGTTCGATTCGTCTATAGCCTGTTGAAGTCTCTCAACACCTTCAGTATCTGTAATCATTGCCCCTCCTTTATCTCCAGCGTAACCGTATAGGTACCTTCGATTTTATATTTTTTTGATTCATCAAAATCGATCTGCAGATTATGTTCTCCAATGGACAGATTCTGAGCTGATATCCTAGGATTCAGAGAGTCTATATTTATATCAGCCAGGTCTTCCTCAAAGCCCGTAACCTTGATCTTAAGATTTGAATTATCAGTTATCTCATAATCCAGCTCATTATTTATGCCAACAACGCTGATATTTGAAGTACTAAGGGTTATCTCCTTAGTGGAAACCTTTTCTACAGTAACACTTACTGCTATCTCCGAGGTTTCATCCGCTATTATTATATTTTCCGGAAGATATGAATATATATCCACATTCTTCTCTATGGTATCCTGTGCATCCGATACTGAGATATCAGCTATCTCAATTGATGTTATATCATGAAGAGCCTCGTCAGAACCGGCAACCAGTACCTTGGATGGTTCGAAATTTATATCTCTGACACCATAACCATCTCCCGGGACACCCTTTACACTTACATTTACAGGAATGGTCTTGGTCTTGTATATAGGAATCGATACTGTAACCTTTTCATCAGAAAGCTTGACATTATCCTTCTGAATCGCAGTACCATATCCATCGATACAGCCCACACGTACTATCTCTTCTATATTTTCATCTGCATTAGTTACATCAACTACTGCTCTGGCTTCCACAATATTGGCAAGAACTGACTCTGGCCCTTTTACCGTTATCATATTCGGTGCAGGTGCCGCACTTCCAAGGGCAAGACCTGTTTTAACATTTCCGGTGGTAATAACTTTAACCGGTATACTCTTCTCAGTTTCTTCCTCAATGGAAAGAGTAACATACTGATTTACCGGAGCAATTGTAAGAAGTCTGCTGTCCTTTTCTGAAACATTTTCGTTCGTGGTTACAGAGATCACGGTAGAATTTGTAACAGACAGATGCGACAGATCTGCAGTTGCTCTGAAGCTGTTATACTCTAGATTTTCGACTATAGATCTCGGCCCTTTGACCACTATGTCGACTGTCTCACCCTCTGTGACATCATATACCACACCGCTGTCCAGCAGCGTATCTCCATTCAGCATTTCAACGGTAATTCCATATACCGTCTTCGTAATCGTTGAATCTTCAAGATTCATAACTGCAAACCAAAGGATAAATGCAATTATCAGCGCGAAGAGTTTCAGCCACAGGTGGTCAAAGAGACTACTTTTCATTTTTTTCAGCATTTCTCCTGCCTCCCTTCCTGAGAACTCTGGTTCCAGTGTAACCGTCGTCCTTTGTATGCAGTTTTAAGAGCTGTTTTCTCAGCCCGTCCTCATCCAGCTCCTGATAGAGCTTTCCTTTGTAGGCAACTGATATTCCACCTGTTTCCTCTGAAACTATGATGGTCATACTATCTGTGCTCTCACTTATTCCAAGTCCTGCTCTGTGTCTGGTTCCAAGGACCTTGTCAACATCATGCCTTTCTGTAAGTGGCAGATAACAGGTTGCCGCTACAACTCGGTTATTCTTTATGATTACAGCACCATCGTGAAGAGGTGTATTCTTCTCAAATATATTTATAAGCAGCTGCTGTGAAAGCGTAGCATCTATGGCAATACCTGTATTTATATACTCTCCAAGAGGCGTCTCATCCTCTATTACCATGAGCGCTCCTGTTTTATCCTTTGCCAGCTGGATTGAAGTCTTTACCAGCTCATAAATGGATTTATCACTTAGTCTTGAATCATTCTGTTTGTTATTATCAAACTTAAGGAACCTGGATATTATCTTCTTTCTACCCAGCTCATCAAGGGCTCGTCTCAGCTCAGGCTGGAACAAGATGATGATGGCAATGAGGAATACATTTATCAGGTTTCTGGCTATCCAGAGTATGGTATTAAATCTGAAAATAACCGCAATAACGAGGAAAAGAGCCACAACAAGAATACCCTTCAGAAGGGTCCATGCCCGGCTCGTCTTTATCCACAGAAGAACGTGATAAATAACATATGCAATTATGATTATATCAAGTATATCGGACCAGGTAATATCAGGAAAATATATCCCGCCCAGGTGCGACCTGATAACTGTCCATAAGCCTTCCATATGCTGTCCTTTAACTCTTTATTCTTCCTCACTCAAAATCTTTTTCAACTGATCAGTCTGCAGATCATCATACTGTGGATGTGCATACTCCTGAGGCTGTACATATTCCTGAGTATACTCACGGCGTGATGGCTGTTCATCATACTGCATCGCTGCAGGCTGCTCATCATACTGCTGATCTTTACGAGGTCTTTCTTTACGTGATTCAGAAGACTTTGTCTTCTTAGTTTTTCTCACTTCCTTTGAATCCTCTTTACTAGCTGCCTTTTTATTCTTTTTCTCTGAATCAATCTTTGGTACAGCCTTTACATAGTAGAAGTAATCATCATCCTCAAACTGTACCCGTTCAGTATGCTGGTAATCCAGGATACCCTGCCCAGCTCTTACTATCACAGCAAATATAATACCGATCAGGCTACCGAATACAACCTTTGCCATATCCACATCGTTACTCATAACATATCCGGCAAAAATAGATGAAAGGATATTTATTACTGTTCCGCCTGCGATTGCTATATAGATAGCATAATCATAACTGAACTTAGCCAGAACTGAAGTAACTGCAATAGTTACCGCAAATATGATCATGGCAACATACATTTCCTTGTTATGAATAATAACATCTGAAAGCATTTTAAATGCTTCTATCTCATTTTCTACATCCTCTGTTGCAAGAAGTCTTGATATTTCTGACACACTTCCTGCAAAGAAGTAAAGTACAACTCCCATTACTGCAGGTACCATTCCACCAAGTCCTGCGATCACTGCTACAGCGATTGGTGCTGCATAAGGAATACCTAAAACATAAAATACCGGAACAAGGAACATCGCATAAGCGTATTTAGGGAAAAATCTGATATATACGCAGAACATGATTATGTACATAACCACGAATACTGCTCCTACTTCCAAAGATACAGAAAATGCGTGAAGACCTATAAGAGCGCCTGCCATTACAAACAGGAAGCCATCAGGTAACAGAGCTGTTAAAACTGAAAGCAGTACGGTTATCTCCTTTTTTGATCCCAGATCCGAATAATGAAACATTTTCTGGATTGTCACAAATATGATTAGCATCCATATAAATCTGAAAATAGGAGAAACTATCTCATCCTGTTTTCTGCAAAAATCTCTAAGTTTGTTTTTAATACTGAGTATGCCCGTCATTTTCTCTCTCCATGTATTTATCTAATTCTTCCATATCTCCGCCAATTCCCGAGTAGACCTTTACTCTTCCACTGGTTATCTGACTATGAGCTTCTTCCTTCTCATAGAGTTTAATCAGCTTGCTGAGCATACGGTTATAACGGATGAGTCCTTTTCTTGCTTTCGCATATTTGTAATTATAAACCACAAAAGCATAAATATAGAATACCACCAGTGCCAGAACATATCCACCCATGAGCCTGGATATAACCTTGAAGTAATCCATAGTATTCAGATTATTCAGAACCTGCTCAAAATTGATCAGTAAATATACTGCAATGCAGAGCCAGTAACAAAGAGTTGTGGCTACGATTGTCTTCAGACATCCGTACTTCACATAGTCCTCTCTGTAATACTTACTCAGAATAAGGTCACCCATATCCTCATGCTTTTCGTATATGGATATTCTGGTCATCAGTTTTATCTTTTCATTATCCGGCATAATAATACTCCATTAAATAGTATCAATCAGATCAAGTGTACGCTCCTCAGCCTGCTTTACTGAGAGAGCTATGAAATCATCAAGAGGAATACCATTCATCTGTTTATTTCCTCTTACATTTACAGAAACTGTTCTTTCTGCAACCTCTTTATCTCCGAGAACAAGAATGTATGGCTCCTTGAATTTCTTGAAGCCCTTGATCTTATTCTTCATATTCTCATCTGAGTAGTCAGCTTCAACTCTGATACCATTCTTTCTAAGAAGCTTCTCTATCTCCTTTGCATATTCATTATGCTCAGTTCTGATAGGCACGATACCTACCTGATATGGAGACATCCAGAATGGGAATGTACCCTTGAAGTTCTCTATGAGAATACCGATAAATCTTTCAAAGGATCCAAAGATAGCTCTATGGATCATAACAGGTCTCTTCTGACTTCCGTCAGCAGCCACATATCTCAGGTCGAAGTTCAGAGGAAGCTGGAAATCAAGCTGGATGGTTCCCATCTGCCACTCACGACCAATGCAGTCCTTCATCTTGAGGTCGATCTTTGGTCCGTAGAAAGCTCCATCACCTTCATTTATCTCATAACCGCCCTCGCCATACTTCTTGTCAAGTATACGCTTGAGAGATGCCTCTGCAGCATCCCAGAGCTCAGGTGCACCCATGAAATCATCCGGTCTTGTTGAAAGCTCAGCCTCATAAGTAAGTCCGAAGGTCTCGTATATATACTTAGCGATATCCATGATATCACCAATCTCATCCTCTATCATATCCTCTGTAAGGAAAGTATGATCATCATCCTGGTGGAACATCTGAACACGGAAAAGTCCATTCAGCTCACCACTCTTCTCACGACGATGGATAACCTGTGTTTCACTGTATCTGATTGGAAGTTCCTTATAACTATGAAGTCCGTTCTTGTATACATTTATTGCATTCGGACAGTTCATAGGCTTAACGGCATACTGAACATCTGTATCGATAACTTCTTCATCAGTCTCTTCATCTACATTTGCAGTAGTGATAAGGAACATATTTTCTTTATAATGTCCCCAGTGACCTGAAGTTTCCCAAAGCTTTTTATGATTAAGTACTGGTGCAAGGATTTCCTGATATCCATACTCCTCATGAAGTTCTCTCCAGAAACTCTGGATTGCATTATAGAGTTTGAATCCTCTTGGAAGCCAGTAAGGCATACCTGGAGCACTCTCATCAAACATGAAGAGTTCCTGCTCAGGACCTATCTTCTTATGATCACGTTCCATAGCTTCCTTCACGAAATCCAGATGAGCCTTCAGCTCCTGCTTTGATGGAAATGCATACATATAGATACGCTGAAGCTGATCATTCTTCTCATCTCCTCTCCAGTATGAACCTGATGCTGACTTAACCTTAAATGCAGCATTCATAAGTTCCTGAGAGTTAGAGATGTGAGGTCCGCGGCAGAGATCAACGAAATCATCTCCTGTATAATAAACTGTTATCTTCTCGTCTTCTGGAAGATCTTTTATCAGTTCTTCCTTATACTTCTGTCCCTTAAATATCTCAAGTGCCTCATCTACTGATACTTCCTTAACCGTCCAGTCCTCGCGGCGCTTAAGAATCTCTCTCATCTTATCTTCAATGGTCTTATAATCATCCGTTGTTACCGTTCTTGGCAGCATGAAATCATAATAGAAACCATCATCTATCTGTGGTCCGATAGCTATCTGGACATTTTCCTTACCGAATATCTCCATGACAGCCTTTGCCATTACGTGTGCAAGCGAATGTCTGTATACGCTTAAATAAAATTCTTTATTATCGTTACTCATTTTTATTCTCCCTTAGTGTTTATCATTTATATTTATGATGCATATATCAAAAGCACCTTTTTATGTACCAAAATATGAGAAATGCATATAGTCCTTTCTGTTTCCCCAGAAACCTCTGTAGAATCCGTACTTTCTCATGATATTCACGAATTCACATTTAAGAGGAATGGAGTAAGGACTCTTTTTAGGATTCCAGAAGGAACCTGCAAGTATTTTACCATTATCAATCATATAATTTTCATCGGGATTGATATCAATGGCAAGCCCCTCGTCATGCTCAGTTCGTCCACCTCTGTAGGAATAAGCACCTATACTGTGAATAGGAATCCTTTCCTTACTTCTGTAGATTTCATTAAACATCCTTTGAACTGTCGGAGCTATCTTTTTGTTTACTGTAAGTGGGAACGTTCTGGTAACTTTTTTGCCACCACTGATGTCCCAAACCTTTATCCTGATGGTCTTCATATGTTTTGAAGCTTCAGCTGCTGATTTATAATCCTTATAATAATTCTTGCCAAATATTCTCTGACATTTCTCACTGTAGGATTCATTTTCACATCCATAATAGTTACAACTCTTATAGTAAGGATTTGAAGCATGCTCAGTTATAACACCGTTTACTTCAGCAAATGCAACTACTGTATAATAGTAACCCTTTCCATGAGGAACCTTCTTATGGGTAAATTTGGTTTTGTCAGCACCTAAGGTGGCAATAACTCTGGACTCTCCAAAGTAATCATCACTTACACAGACCTTGTAACCTGTAGCTTCCTTTACCTTTTTCCATTTGATCACATTTGTATTCTTCTTAGGAGAAGTTGCCTTTGTGATCTTTGTAGCATCTATAGGAGCCACTGCATAAAGCTCATTGGAAACAGGACCTTCATAAACTGCTCCGTTAAATACCACATAAGGACATACTACATAGTAAAACACATAACCAAAAGGAACGTCTGTATCGGTATAGGTATAACGATTATAATAGAGATCCTCATCATAAGGTATATCTGCTATAAGAGTATAACCTGATCCTGATGTTATGCTTCGGTATAATCTGAAACCATCTACTTCACCGATACCGGTAAACTCTATATCTATTCCCTTCTTATCGTTTGCAGCAACGCTGTCGATTGTAGAAGGGTTCATATTTTCTACATATACAGGAAACTCATATACGGGACTGTTTTTGGTTATGGTCTTATAGCCTGCATAGCCCCAATCATAAGATTCCATATAATCACTGCCCGGTGTATAGGAGGTTATCATTATCGCATAATAATACTGAATCCCCGGCACTATGTCCGGACACCGTACACTGACAAAATTCTTCTCACTGTTATAGTAGCTTCCGACTGTTTTATTTTCAGTCACCAGCTGATAGGATGTATTGTTGCCGACTGACAGATATACATTTACTTTGTAGTCCTCATACTTCTGATCACTAAGAAATGCAAGAACCATTGAATAGTCCTCAGGATCCTTATAGACGGTCAGATCACTCAGAACAGGCACCGGAAAATCATCATCAGTTTTTTCAGGAACCTTTGTTTCTGTCTCATCGGTTTCCGATGTCTTGGTATCTGTCTCTTCCGCATAGGAACTGATGGAATTTCCAAAAGTTAAGAAGGATATAGTATAAATGATACCCAGCCAAATAAGTAGTCGGATTCTTTTTATTTTCGAAATGTCTCTCATAAGCATATCCTACCTCTCAAAACATTCATTTCACTATTCTAACACATCTGACACTAATATAAAAGGGTAAAATACAAGATGCCACGGACGAATCCGTGGCATCTTTTTATAAAAAATTTATGAGATTTTACTGAATTTCATTAAATCCTTCTCTTGCTGCATAAGTTGTATGAAGAAGCTCATGTGACTTATGGCTGTTAGGCTCGCCGAGGAACTTCTCATAAAGCTCAATG
>CACZOE010000169.1 GCA_902782695.1 uncultured Lachnospiraceae bacterium
ATGAAGTCTCTCTGGCATACCAGATTCAGCAGGGTATGTTACCTGAAAAAAGCAGTACTATTATTGGTGATAAGCGGTATGATGTACAGGCGAAAATGGTTCACCGATAGGCTTCCTGCCGGGAATGAAATTCCCAGAGTATGATTTCATGCTGAAGCCAGGAGACCGTATATTCCTGTATACCGATGGACTGGTTGAGGCAAAAAGATCCGATGGAGAACGTTACTCTGTGGAGAGGATGATATCAGTCCTTAATGAAAGTAAATCTATCGGAAACAGTGAGTTAATACAAGTGATGAAGAACAGTGTAGACGAATTCGCCGGCGCTGAACCTCAGTTTGACGATATAACAATGCTCAGCTTTGAATATTTGGGATAATAGATTAAAATGTTTCAGAGGGATAGTTCTTTTATAAATATCAGCTTGAAATAAGTGTGGTGATATGTTAGATTGTATGTGAGTTCTGACAGGGAAGGCTTATGGCCTGACAGGGAAGGCGGCATATGAGATAGTTTTTGAAGTGTATGGTGCTTGTTATGCATCATTACTATCTATGTGATTCTTTAAAAACTGTTTATAGATTTTTGATTGCCAGACCCTGTGTTTTAGAACACAGGTTTTTTCTTTGTATAAGCAAAAAATGTTATCAGGTGAGGTTACAGAATGGATACAGTTGAGACAAGGGTTGCTATTCTTGCAATCGTAATTGAGAATATGGATTCAGTTGAAAAGCTGAATCAGATACTGCATGAAGGAAGTAAATATATAATCGGGCGAATGGGCGTTCCCTACAAGGAGAAAAACATATCGCTTATGAGTATCATGATGGATGGACCGGCGGATGTTATAAGTTCAATGTCTGGAAAAATAGGACAGCTTCCGGGGGTGACAGCAAAGGCAGTTTACTCGAAGCTTCCATGAGAAATTTAGCTGTATATGATCATTCTATGAATACTAATATTTTTTGAATTAAGCTTAGAGTCGAATGACCTTAATTAAAGGCGTAAAGGTATAAATATGACATTTGAAGAAAAAAAACAACTGGTAGATCAGCTGCGTGATAATGGAAGTCTGGAGAAAGAGCAGTGGGTTTCACTTCTGAGGGAAAGAGATGAAGAAATCTCCGACTATCTTTTTAAGGAATCCAGGAAGATAGCTGATAACTATTATGGAAATAAAATATATGTAAGAGGCCTGATAGAGTTTACAAACATATGTAAGAACGACTGCTATTACTGTGGTATCAGGAGAAGCAATCAAAATGTTGAGAGATTTCGTCTGACAGATGAACAGATAATGAATTGTTGCGAAGTAGGCTATGAGATAGGCTATAGAACCTTTGTTCTTCAGGGAGGAGAAGACGGCTTTAATACCAGGGAAAGAATTACAAAACTGATCAGGATGATCAAGAACAAATATCCTGATACAGCACTTACTCTTTCCATTGGAGAGCGGACTAGAGAAGAATATCAGGAGTGGTTTGATGCCGGAGCAGACAGATATCTTCTCAGACATGAGACTGCAAATGAAGAACATTACCGGAAACTTCATCCTGACTCGCTGAGTCTCGCTAACAGGAAAAAGTGTCTGTATAATCTGAAGGAAATAGGCTATCAGGTGGGAACCGGTTTTATGGTAGGATCACCTTTCCAGACAGAAGAAGAGCTGGCAGAGGATTTCCTTTTTATTAAAGAACTGGGACCGCATATGATAGGAATCGGACCATTTATTCCGCACCATGATACGAAGTTTAAGGATGAAAAAGCAGGCACTCTTGAACTGACGCTGTTCTGTATCGGTCTCTTAAGACTAATGATGCCAAAGGCACTGATACCGGCAACCACTGCCCTTGGAACCATTTCGCCACAGGGAAGAGAAATGGGAGTAAAGGCGGGAGCCAATGTAATCATGCCGAATCTTTCGCCGGTAGATACCCGAGAGAAATATCTGCTCTATGATAACAAAATCTGTACCGGAGAGGAAGCGGCTGTATGTGTTGGCTGTCTTTCAAACCGAATGAAGAATATCGGATACGAGATAGTATCTGCCCGTGGTGATTACATAGATTACGCAAAAAAAGGATCATAAATTATGAAAAAGATTGCGATTTACGGAAAGGGTGGAATAGGTAAGTCCACTATAGTTTCAAATATAGCCGTTGCTCTGGCGAGTCAGGGCAAGAAGGTAATACAGATAGGCTGTGACCCTAAGGCTGACTCAACTATCGGACTCAGAGCCGGCAGGGAACTGCCAACAGTTCTCTCTGTTATGAGACAGAACATGGCTGGTATGACTCTTTCGGATGTGGTATGCGAGGGTTACAAGGGTATCATATGTGTTGAGGCAGGTGGACCGATTCCAGGTCAGGGCTGTGCAGGAAGAGGAATAATCACAGCACTGGAAAAACTGCAGAAACTGGGCCTGTATGATAAATATACTCCGGACTACGTTCTCTATGATGTACTTGGAGATGTGGTCTGCGGAGGATTTTCCATGCCTATGAGAGCGGGATATGCAGATAAGGTCTATATAGTTACCTCAGGTGAAAATATGTCTATTTATGCTGCGGCAAATATTGCCACTGCGCTTGCCAGCTTCAAGGGAAGAGGATATGCAACACTGGGAGGACTTATACTGAATCATAGAAATGTGAAAAACGAGAATTCAAAGGTAAGTGAGCTGGCTCAGGATTTTGAAACAGAAATTGTAGCTGAGATTCCATGGTCAGAGAAAATTCAGGAGGCTGATGAAAAGAGGATCACATTAATGCAGTACGATGCCTCCGGAGAAGAAGCAAAGGCATTTATGAAACTGGCTGATATTATATGACACGTTGAAACGCAGGGGAGAAAAGGTATGCTGAAAAGACCAGGTGGACTTTCTGATGTCCCGCAGGTAAAACTGAATATTTCGGAGACAGGATTTCCAGCTCCTTTTTACCAGGGTCTGGAGTACAGTTCGCCGGCAAGAGGAACCTGGAACATAGCCCATACAGGTTTTCTGATTCCGGGAGCGCATGAGATATTTGTATGTCCTTACGGATGTCTCAGGGGAGTAGTTCTCACTGCGGCAGAAATGAACGCTCTGGACAGATATTCCTCAATCAGTATCTCAGAAGAAAATGTATTAAACGGCGGTATGGAGAGCCTGATGATAGATGGTGTGTCAGAAATCGTGGACAGACTTGATCCAAAGCCTCCGGTAGTTCTGATATATATCAGCTGTCAGCATTTTTTTCTGGCCTATAATCAGGACTATGTTTTCGAAACACTTCGAAGTAAATACCCGGACATCTGTTTCGTTGACTGTTATATGATACCAACCCTTAGAAAGAGTGGTATTACTCCGGATCAGAAGATGAAGGTACAGCTTCATGCGCCATGGAAAAAATCCGACCAAACAGATGAAAGTGCAGTCAATCTGATCGGAAGTGACCTTCCGCTTTATAGTGAAAGTGAGCTTATGCGCTGGCTTAGAAAAGAGGGTATAGAAATAAAAGAGGTAAGCGGTTGCGATACCTTCGAGCAGTATATGAAAATGTCCGAGTCCCGTCTGAATATATATTATGAGCCGGCGGTCAAAATGGCGGCTGAAGATCTGGAAGAGCGACTGGGAATGAAAAGTCTGTATCTTACCTTCAGCTTCGACAAGGAAGAAATAATGGAGGACTACAGGCTGCTTGCAGAAAGCCTGAATCTAGAGCTTCCTGATTTTTCTGAGGACATAAAACTTATGGAGGAAGAAATTCAGCGGGCAAAAAAAGTCTATGGAGATACAGAGATAGTTATTGATTATACATTTACCTTCAGACCACTTTCACTGGCTGCACTGCTTCTGGATAATGGATTTAATGTTACAGAAATCTATACAGACAGTTTTGTAGCAGATGATAAGGCGGTTTACGAAAAACTTAAGGCTGAACATCCGGAGCTTAAAATTTGTCCTACCAATCAGCCTGAGATGAGATTCATGCATCCTTCCATACAGTCGGAGGGACAAATGGAGAAGCAGAGTGATCTATATGAGAATTCCGGTGGTGAGCTAGATACCAAGGTGATATCACTCGGTCAGAAGGCGGCATATTTCCGTGGAACAGACTACTTTGTAAATGTTGCAGAAAGCGGAGGATACTTTGGCTTCAGAGGTATAGCTGAGGTATTTGGACTTATGATAGATGCATTTAATGAGAAAAAAGACAGGAGGAGCCTGATCCAGATGAAGGGAATCGGGTGTGAAAGCTGTATATGAGACAGGTAGTAAGACTTACATCTACATATTCTTCTGACGAATTCGGAGTCTGCTCAGCGTTATATGAGCTGGGGGGACTGGTTGTCATGCATGACGCTTCCGGATGTAATTCTACTTACACGACTCATGATGAACCCAGATGGTATGACATGGACAGCATGATCTACATATCCGCTATATCGGAGATGGAGGCAATACTGGGAGATGACAGTAAACTGATCCAGGACATCGTTGAAACATCTTCCCGACTGAAGCCAAAGTTTATAGCAATAGTTGGAGCTCCGATACCTTACATGACAGGTACTGATTATGATGCCATATCAGCGATAATAACTGAGGAGACTGGTATACCATGCTTTGGATTTCCGACAAATGGAATGCAGTATTATACCCAGGGAGTATCCCTGGCGCTGGCAAAGATAACTGACTATTATTGTGAGGGTGCATCTCAGTCATCAGGTGGTTTTGATGAAAGTGAATCCAGCGTAGCTCAGCAAGTGGAGAGTAATGTGATAAAGGTAAATATCCTGGGAGCAACACCACTGGATTTTTCAATTAATAGTACACTTGACTCTATTAAAAAATGGATAAGTGATTCAGGGATGAAACTGCAGGCGTGCCTTGCTATGGGCAGCACCCTGGAGGATATTAAGACGGCCGGAGCTGCAGATGTAAATCTTGTGATTTCCTATGGCGGACTTGAGAGCGCAAGAATTCTAAAGGATAAGTTTAATATTCCATATGTGGCAGGAGTGCCATTTGGAGCCCGGTTCTCCATAATACTGGCGGACAGATTAAAGACCGCCTATGAAAATGGTGAGAATATAGTGTCATACAAAGACCTGCTGACTGCCTCAACTGATAAGAGTTCTAAAAAAATACTGATAATCGGAGAGTCTGTTATTTCAGCTTCTCTAGCTGCATCCATCAGAACTGAAAACCCTGAGGCTCGGCTAAGTGTGGTATGTCCTGTGGATACTGACAGTGAACTTATCTTTGACGGAATGATAATCGGAGAGGATGCTTCCATCAATGACATTTCGATAGATGAGGATGATATCGAGAAGTACATTTCCCAGGCTGATATAGTGATAGCAGATCCGCTTTATAGACCTCTATGTTCTGGGGTGAAAGGTCAGCAGAGATTTATCGACTTTCCTCATATAGCATTTTCAGGCAGAATCTTTGAAAAGACCATGCCGGATTATATCTCTTCGGATTTTGAACTATGAACTGCTATGAATCATATGATAAGGAAATATTATGGATAATATAATGTATTTAGATATATTGGCGGCTATTATCGTACTCGTCGGATTCTTCTTCATGGGGCTCTGTTATTACACGGTGTATTTTACGGAAAGTTCAGGAGTAGCATTTTTGGGAGGAATCATTGTTGCAGTAGGATTTCTGCTTACACCTTATAAATGGCTGGCGCTTCTTGGCCTTTTGGATTTTGGTGTATGGGCGCTGCCATATTCGATAATAAATGATATTATACTTGAGAAAAAAATAAGAAAGAAGTTTGATTCGGTTTATCTGGATAAAGAATATCAGGAGAAAGAAGGCGATGAAGCCAGAACACTTCTGGTCAGGATTCCTGAAAGAGAAGAAGAACTTGAGTGGAATTACTGGACCAGATTTGAATACAGGCTAAGAATTCCTAAGCTGATATTTTCTATATGCCATGATCAGGAGGGGAATCGATATCTTGTTTCAGATACATTAAATAAGGGGAGTGAAGTTGATATTTTTCCATTTACGGAAAATGTCATAACAATAGCCGGATTAAAAGCCGGAAAAGAAAAGCATACTGTTGAAATAGAAATCAAATGGAAGAAATCAGAACGGCCGGAATCAAAACGAAGGGTATTCTTTGATGATGAGGAGGATATAGAAAATCCGGAAGCTGACTCAAATAACAGTTCTGAGGATAATTCGGATAATAGCTCTGAGAATAATTCGAATAATAGTTCTGAGGAAAATTCGAATAATACCGGAAAATAAATCAAAAACGATAAGTAAAGGATACGATAATGATTAAAATAGCAGTTTATGGAAAGGGTGGAATAGGAAAGTCTACTGTGACTTCAAACCTGTCTGCAGCCCTTGCCACCCTTGGAAAAAAAGTAATACATATAGGTTGTGATCCGAAGGCGGATTCTACAGCAAATCTTCTTAATGGAAGTCCGGTAACACCGGTTATGAATTATATGAGGGAAATGGATGAGGAACCAACTTCGCTTGATCAGATTACGAAGGAAGGCTTCGGGGGAGTTGTCTGTATTGAGACCGGTGGACCTACTCCGGGACTTGGCTGTGCAGGCCGTGGAATCATCACTACATTTTCACTTTTGGAAGAACTGGAACTGTTCAAAAAATATAAACCAGATGCGGTGCTTTATGATGTTCTTGGTGATGTTGTTTGCGGTGGTTTTGCTGCACCCATCAGAGAAGGCTATGCAGAGAAAGTGCTCATAGTTACTTCAGGAGAAAAAATGGCACTGTATGCAGCCAACAATATAAATACAGCTGTGAAGAATTTTGAAGACAGGAGCTATGCAAAGGTTCGTGGAATAGTAATGAACCGCCGTGCTGTTGAGGGAGAGGAAGAGAAGGTTCGTGCATTTGCCGAAAGCTCAGGTCTTGAAATAGTCGCTGATATACCTAGAACCAATGATATCATTCATTACGAAGATCAGGGAAAAACCGTCATTGAGGGTGATCCTGAACTGGAAGTCAGCAAGAGATTTCTGACCCTGGCCCAGATGCTGATCGACGAGGATAATGATGAAAATAATGCTTAATGGATATTTGATCAAAAAAAGATAAAAAACTTAAGGACATATATATGAACAATGCATTTTATAAAACTGCAAAAGAACTAAGTGAACTGGGATATGAAAATCTTCCGTCTGAGTTAAAAAATGCAGAGCATCTGATATACAGCTCGCCGTCAACGCTCTCCTTCAATTCACCGGGAGCTAAAGGCTTCGGAGTAAAAAGAGCAGGACTTGCCGTACCGGATTCAGTCATGTTACTGGTTTCTCCGGGCTGCTGTGGAAGAAATACATCACTTTTCAGGGCACAGCCGGAATATAGAGACAGGTTCTTCTTCCAGCTTCTGGATGATACAGATATAGTTACAGGAAGACATCTCACCAAAATACCTCAGGCCTGTGAGGAAATGCTGGAGGCACTGAAGAAAAATCATGAAACTGTTTCAGAGGAGCCTTATAAAAATCCCTCTGCAATAATGATATGTATCACCTGTGTGGATGCACTCCTTGGTACAGATATGGAAAGAGTCTGCAGAAAGGTAACTGAGAAAACGGGGATTCCATCTGTAGCCTGTTACATGTATGCACTTACCAGAGAGAAGAGACTCCCGCCTATGTCGGCAGTCAGAACCTCCGTTTATTCTCTTCTGGAAAAATGTGAGAAAAGAAATTCGGCTGATGTAAATATTCTTGGATATTTTACTCCTCTTTTTGAAAGCTCGGAATTGTATCCTCTTCTTAAATCCATAGGAGTAAAAAATATCCGTGAACTTTCAAGATGTCAGAATTTTGAAGAATATAAAGAGCTGTCAAAGGCAAATTTTAATCTGGTGCTGAATCTTGAAGCCAGGGCTGCTGCTCAGGATATTCAGGAGCGGCTGGGTATTCCATTTATAGAAATGCTGAGACTCTACAGACCTGAGAAGATTAGAAATCAGTATAAGCTCCTGGGACAGGCACTGGGTGTCACATTTGATGATGATAAGTTCTACCAGGAGACCAGAAAAACTATAGATGATTTTAAAGATAGATATGGCAGGCTGAAATTTGCGGTGGGAGAGATTCAAAAGGGCGATGCCCTTGAAATGGCTCTTATGCTGGCAGAGGAAGGTTTCGATGTAAAGGAAGTTTTTGCCACAGTGGGTGAACTGAATTTTGTATTCCTTAAGAGGCTGGCCCAGATCAGTCCGGATACTCGGGTTTATTCCAATATGTCTCCCACAATGCTTTTTTATGATGAAGAAGATATAGATATCTATATAGGAGCTGATTGTCAGTATTATCATCCGGAAAAGCCCGGAATCGAATGGTGTGATGATAATGAACCTTTTGGTTATGACGCAGTAAAGAAATTGTTTGAGAGACTTGATATGAGTCTGAAGAAAGGTCGGTAAATACTTCCGGCTAAAAAGGAAAAAGAAAAATGAAGAAATTACTTAGATATCTTTCTCCGTTTGCTCCGGATCAGTCAGGAGTCAGTGGAGTTCTGTATGAGCTCGGAGGACTTATAGTAATCTGTGATGCCGGTGGATGCAGCGGAAATATATGTGGCTTTGATGAACCCAGATGGTTTACTAAAAAGAGTGCGGTTTTCAGTGCCGGGCTTCGTGATATGGATGCCATAATGGGAAGAGACGATAAGCTGATAGAGAAGCTTGCGAAAGCACAGGAAAAACTTAAATGTAACTTTACGGCACTCATAGCTACACCAGTTCCGGCTGTTATCGGTACGGACATGAAGGCTCTGAAAAGGATGGCTGAAAAAAAGACCGGAGTGCCCTGCATTTCCATAAATGCCATCGGAACCAGATACTACGATGAGGGTGAAAGTCAGGCCTGGTATGAGCTGTTCAGAGAATTTGCAGGTAAAGAAGCTTCTGGTGAATCATCTGCTGCTTATTCCGAAAAAGTCGGAATACTAGGTGCGACCCCGCTGGAAACAGGTTATTCATCTCCGGAAGCATTAATGGATTTATGTGCAGGCTATGGTATAGATAGTCCTGTAATCTATGGAATAGGAACAGGGCTTGATGCCATTAAAAATGCATCGAATGTAAAGAAGAACCTGGTGGTGAGTGCAGCCGGACTTAAAGCGGCCCAGTATCTGAAGGATACATTTTCGGTGCCTTATGAAGTTGGGTATCCATTCATTCCGGAAACGGTCATTAGTGAAGTTATGACATTTAAAGACCGGATCGGAAGTGATATAAAACGAATACTTATCATTCATTCGCAGTTCGCATCAAATGAACTTAGAAGAAATATCAGAGACGGTATAGGAGACGATGCTACAGATGTAACCCTTGACTGTGCCACATTCTTTATGCAGGAAGCAGATTATGCTGAAGCAGGTGATATAAAACTTACCGGTGAGGATGAACTCTGGGAGATGGCTGAGAACAATGCGTATGATCTGGTAATTGCAGATACTGACATAAAGAGGCTGCTTGACGCTGCCGGATATAGAGGAAGTTTTGCGGAGTTTCCGGAATTTGCAATCTCGGGAATTCCAATGGATGATGGGAAGACGCTGGCTTAATCTCCGCGGTGAGTTGGGATACGGAATTATTACGAAACATTCCTCCTGGGGCACGGCTCGCGCCTCCCTTGCGGGATACCCCTAGGCTCACTAAGCTCTCACTTCGTCAGGGCTCAGGCGTAGTCAAATCCGTCACAATGCTGATATATCGAGCCCTAGACTCGTGAATCGCTAAGTGAACAGACCCGCAACGTCCCCATGAGGAAGTTCGTATAATTCCTAAGTCCAACTCACTCGCGAGCCAGTCTAAAGACATACTAGGATTTGAACAGGGAACGTACTCATGCTTCAAATCCGTCCGTCTAAAGATTTATATGCCAGCGTCATAGAGAGGAGTGGTAGGATGCTGA
>CACZOE010000170.1 GCA_902782695.1 uncultured Lachnospiraceae bacterium
AAAAAGTAGCGAGGCAACGCAGCTTGGAGAATTCTTTGAGGAGAACGGAATACAGGTATATTCTCCTAGATCTAATATGTTCTTTCAGAGAACAGAAGTTAAGCAGATACTAGGGTGTATCATGCTGTGCTTTTCGTCATATCTACGTGATCTTAAAGGTAACAATTTCAATCATCATATTTCTAATGAACTCAGAGATTACTTTATATCCTGTGTAAAAGAAGCAAACTTACTATTTAAGACAGACAACGGTATACATGATTATATTTCAAAACAGTCAAATGAAATATCAAGGGTTACGGAAGAAATTGATTTTGGATTACTTGACATCATGTATAAACTTATATCTTTTGAACCATTTAAGACCATGCTTGAGAATGACATAAATGATAATGTTCTAAAAACTAGAGCGGCTCGTAATTTGGCTGAGATTTCGCGTCTTATTGCAAAATATAACTATTTGCATGATATGCATAAGATAAATGCTGCTAAGAAGAATGCAATAGCAGAAGAGTTTTTTAACATATTTATCAAATATTTGTATGTTGACGGGATTGGTGAATATGAGGATAAGTCTGAATATGCACCAAAGGGATGTATATCTTTTATGACAATACATCAATCAAAGGGACTTGAATTTCCTGTCGTTGTGGTCGGATCGCTTGGTAGCAGTCCAAGAAAGAATACGGATCCTCTTATGATGTCGGTTGAAAACAGATTTTTTCATCGACCTCCGTATGAGCCTCTTGCTGATATAAAATTCTTTGATTTCTGGAGACTATATTATACTGCGTTTTCAAGAGCAGAAAACCTTCTAGTGCTTGCAACTCAGAAAGAGGATAGCAAATATTTTAGAAACTATCTTGAACAACTTCCAAGCATAATTATGTATGACGGGCAGGCAAAGTTTGAGACGGTTAAAAGAATCAAATATAAAAACATATATTCTTTTACATCACATATATCTATATATGATGGATGTCCTACGCAGTACAAATTCTATAAAGAGTATTCATTTGCACAGAATAAAATGTTTCATACATCTGTAGGATCACTGGTACATGCAACACTTGAAGATATGAATAAATGCATAATTGATGGACATCTTGAATGCGTAAATGAAGAAACGATTAATACATGGTTTGAACTAAATTACAATAGTATGCAGGAACAGACAGGCTATTATTTGACAGATGAGCAAAAGAAGAATGCTCTGATGCAGGTAGTCAGATATTATCATAATAGGAAGAACGAACTGGGCAGAGTATGGAAAGCTGAGGAAGAAATAAACCTTGTTCTTCCAGATTATATATTACAGGGAATCATAGATCTGGTTGAAGGAGAAGGTGATACTGTAGAAGTAGTTGATTATAAGACAGGACCTAAACCTGATGTGGAAAATCATCCGGAGAGAGTGGAGCATTATAGAAAACAGCTTGAAATTTATGCTTATCTGATAGAAAAGAAATACAAGAAAAATGTGAGCAGAATGCATCTCTATTATACAAGCACACTTGAGGGGAATCCGATTATATCATTTGACTGGAGTAGAGAAGCAATAGATAAGACGGTGGATGAGATAAATCAGACGGTTAAGAATATTGAAAGTAAGAAGTTTGATAGGAGTGTACATAATAATTACGCATGTGAATTCTGCGATATGAGATATGTTTGCGGAAAAAGTAAAGTATAAATGGAAAGGAAATGATATGGCAATATGTATAGTCTGTGGCAAGGAATCAGACTCTTGTCTTTGCGAAGCGTGTAAAGAAAAAACAGATATTAAGCAATTATCGATAGATATTATAAATTATAAACCCGAATCCGGAGATAATCCGCTATGGGATAATATTGCGAGAGAAATGAATTATTCTAGCAATTTTATGAATATAGTATTTGCAATTACCAGTGATATTAAATCCCCAGAGAAGGAATATCTTAGAATCATTTGTATGGCGAGGAATGGGGCTAATATACCTAAAGCAAGCAGACCTTGGTTATATGAAATATATACTTCTTTGTTTAGTGAGAATTCGAATAATCCAAATGCATTATCGGAAGAGGAAAAAAATCGTGTGGATGGAATATTGCTCGGTGCATTGTTCATGGATTATAGATATACAGAAGCTGATGAGATTGCGGGAAGGTTACTGGAAAAGAATGAGCTCCCATGGCAGGTATACTATAATCTTGTAGATTTTTTCTCGAAAACACGAAGGTATGATGAGGCATCGGAATCTATAGAAATAGCAGAAAAATTATATGGCAGTAAATCGTATATTATTTCTAATTTTAGTAAATTAAAAGAACAAAATGATAAGTATAGAAATGCTGAAACTGACGGGAAAAAGGAATATATGCCTAATCCTAAAGAGAATAGAGATGAGGTAAAGCAGATATATATAGATTTTCTTGCGTCTATAGGAATTGAGATTGAAATGTCTGTCAGCGATAAATCAGGTAGAAAATCAAGATATCCTGTTCCAATTCCAAAGGATCAATATCCTGAGCCTAAAGAGATAAGAGAAGCAGATTTTGATTCCTTTGTAGCATTTGACCTTGAAACTACAGGATTCAGTACTTCCATCGACAGCATTATAGAGATAGGTGCTATCAAAGTCGTAGATGGTCATATTGTTGAGACAGCGGAATTTACATTCCAGGAATTAGTGAAACCATTTAAAAGGTCTGTCAAACAGGAAGTCACGGATGTAACAGGAATAACTAAAGAAGACGTAAAAGATGCCAGAGAAATGTGGGAAGTCACACCAGATTTCCTACGTTTTGTTGGAAATAGTGTTTTGCTGGGTTTTAACAACATGAAGTTTGACAGTAAGTTTTTAGTAAGAGCTGGAAGATACAGTCAAATAAAAATTGAGAATCCGCATTTTGATGTTAAAAGGTATGCTGCTGGGTTATCAGACGAACTTGGAATAAATGCAAAAGATATATCATTATCGATATTAGCAGACAAGCTAGGTATCGAAAATCCTAGAGCACATAGAGCGTTATCAGATGCCATTACAACAGCAAAGGTTTATATAAAGCTTAAAGAAAAGTATGGAGATGCCGTGGACAATTCTTTGGATGATATCCTGGGTGATATTGATGAATGGTAATAGCCATGGTTATTGATGCAGACACCGTTTTAATATCTATTATTATTTATTCTACATGGACACATTATGACCAATACAAATTGATATAATTTTTTATATGGATGGAGGTAATCTATGTGGATAAGAAGGTCGAAAGAATAATAAACATTTATAACAGACTTGAAAATGGAGATGTTCTTAATAAAGCTAAAGAGGCTTCACGTTTTGGGGTAAACGAGAAGTCGATTCAGAGGGATTTTGAGGATATAAGAACATACTGTGCGGAGCAACAGTATTCAAATAAAGAATTAATATATGACAGATCAAAGAAAGGGTACAAGCTTGTTGATAAAGAAAAAAAGAATCTTACTAACAGTGAGATTCTTACTGTCTGTAAGATTCTTCTTGAAAGTAGATCTCTTGTGAAGGAGGAAATGTATCCGATAATAGACAAGTTACTTCAATGCTGTGTTCCGTATAACAATTATAAGAAAGTATCTGATTTGATAAGCAATGAAAAGTTTCATTATCTGGAACCTCATCATGGCAAGAGATTCGTGGATATTATGTGGGATATAGGAAGTGCTGTAAATGAGCACCGTCTGATGCGTATTAGATATCAGAAATTAAAAGAGCCTGATAAAGTAATGCGCTTGATTCAACCAGTCGGAATTATGTTTTCAGAATACTATTTTTATATGTGTGCTTATATATCAGTGAGCGAGGAAACACCAGATGTTCCAAAACGTCCATTCCCAACAATATACAGAATGGACAGAATAGCTGAATACGAAATACTGAAAGATCATTTCACTATTCCATATGCGGACAGATTTGAAGAGGGGGAATTCAGAAAGAGAATTCAGTTCATGTTTGGTGGTGAACTGAGGACTATAAAGTTTCTATATAAGGGACTGAGCATTGAGGCTGTATTGGACAGATTTCCTACGGCTGAGATATTGAAACACGATGAAAATGGCTGGTTAATTCGAGCGGAAGTGTATGGCGATGGTGTTGACATCTGGCTTTGCGGTCAGGGGGATATAGTTGAAATAGTTAATGATGATAAATAAATTATCATGGAGGGGTAATCATGGGAGATGTAGAAGGAAAAAGTGTAAAGCTTAGTGCGGTTGGTAAAGATGGTGCAGATATAACAGTCGAAAAAGATTTTTCTATTCATGTTGAATATGAAAATTATTATTTATGCTATGAGGAAGCATTGGAAAATGAGCCAGTATTTATAATTAAACAACCTTCTTTAGATATTGAAGAATATGATGAAGATGGTATAGAAGAGGTTTATTTTCCGAATATGGGTCTTTATTCCGCAGGCAATGGTATTTTCCATTTTATTAAAATCGGTGAGCCTAGTTTAAAGGAAGGTACGACGGAAATAGATATTAAAATGGATGAGTTCTTGGGGTATCTATTTGAAAAATCTGGAGATTTAGCTACTCAGTTATGGGCATCGGCAGCATCTCAATATGATAACATGAAAGATTTATTAGATTATGATAAGAAGAGTGTTAGAATGATGGAAGGGCAGGTGAATTAAAAATGATAATGGAAAACTACCTGGAATTATCAATGTTTGGGAGTCCCGATGATATTAAAAAAATGCTGGAAATCATTAATCTATACAAAAAAAGGGAAGAAAGAAAGCATTACTTTGATTGTGTTCGTGTGAATGACAAGAACATAGATTTAGAGAAGATTACTGATGATGAGATTTATAAGCTTACTTCCTCTAAGAATAAAAAGATAATTATTACTGCTGAAGGACCACTTGTTGGATTTTGGAGTCTTATTGAGGTTGAACTTTTCAGAGAATTGGCTGAAACTGCTCCGAGAGCATATTTTCAGGGGAAAATCACTTCATTTGGTACATATGAGACTCAGGTTCTCTCATGTGAATTAAAAGATGGTATGTTGAATATATCGACATATTATGAAACAGAAGAACAAAAAGAACAGTTGAGGGATGAATACGCCAAAGACATTGTTAAGAAATTACCATTTGAAAAGTTTATAAAACTCTTTAAGCTTTCGGGAGAAGAAGATGAAGAGGTATATGTTGATGATTTGGCTCATGATATGGACGTATGCTTTGAAGATCCAGTTTCATTTCTCTTTTTTCTAGAGGATCAAGGTTTTGAAACAGAGTTAGATATAGATGGATTTATTGATGTGGTGAAGAATAAACTAGAACCTCTTGGGATACTACCTTTAGATGATTATGCCCATTCTCAAGGTTATGAAATTGGAGAAACAAACGAGTATGTTTATAACCCTGTGGAAAAAGTGTATGTTGGAAATAATAAGCCGCCAAAGCAACCGTTTGATTATTTAGATAATGAGGAATCCTTTGATAAAAGTGATTTTTATGATGGAAATAAAGTAGAAAAACAAAAAAAGAAATATGAAA
>CACZOE010000171.1 GCA_902782695.1 uncultured Lachnospiraceae bacterium
ATAATGACCACTGCAATAACAGAAACAGCAAACTTATAAAAGGTATGTTTCTGATACCTCTTTTGTGTCTGAACCTTACTAGTCATACTTTAACCCTTCCTTTCTCAAATCAATGATTTTTATTTCGCAATTTTTCATAACATTGTTTAACCATCATGCTACTTTTTTTACGAATATCCTCGATTTATACTCTAACATCCAACAAAAAAATTACAACAGAAAAAAGCCCTAAAACGGGCTTTTCCTGCAAAAGTATCCAAAGGATACCATGGTTTTTACTTAACTTTTACCTTAATCTTGACCGATACACCGTTTTGAGCATATGCATATACTTCGCATTTACCTTTGCCGACTGCCTTGATAACCCCCTTTCTATTTACGGTTGCCACTCTCGGATTTGAACTTTCATATGCCACTGCTCTATGCTTCTTAACCTTAAGCTTCTTACTTTCAGCCATTGTTTTTGCCTTAAGTTTAAAGGTCTTACCAGTCTTCAGGCTAACCCTGTTCTTCTTAGCCTTGGTAGTAATCTTCTTATCATTTCCGTTCTTGCCGCCTTTTGTAGCTATGTGAAGTGTTTTTGAAGTAGCAAGAGCATTTCCATTTCCTTCAGCCACTACTATATATTTATAGTATGTATCCTTTTCCAGATTTTTCTGGGTAAATGAGGTTCCTGTCACTGTTTTTAACTTTACATATCTATTATTCTTTCCACATTTATTACCATAGATAGTATAAGAATCAGCTCCTTTAACCTTCTTCCAGGATATTTTGATACTATTCCTGGAAACCTTCTTCTGCTTAGCCTGAAGAAGCGAGAACGTCGAATCCGCTGTGTCATTATCATCATTTAAAGAAAGTATCTGCTGCTCCTTTTCCTGCAGAGGTAAAATCACATTTCCATAAATATCCTTGTTTCCAGATAATGCATCGTTTTTCCCACCTTTACCATGAGCTGACGTAACTTCCGCAGCAGCAGTCTGAGCAGGATCCAACTCAGACGGAACTGGAGACGGTGTAACTGTAGGTTCTATTTTTTCTTTGGTACCCGGGAAGGTTTTCGGTATAACGATTTTAATATTCTTAGACTTTTTATCCTTGATATATCCGGTGCCCTGCTTTCCAGATGCATTCGGGTCACCATCCTCGCCAAAGTTTCCACCTACTCTCTGTGCATAAGTAGCTCCGGAATCAATGTCCAGCAAATTCCTGAGACCATTCTCAAATTCACTATAGGTTATTCTCCCATGAGGATAACAGTGCGTCGATTTATTTTCTATATGAACTATTTTCCACTGGAGTGCCCAAGTAAAAGGTGCCCACGCATAGAAGTCCATATCCAGTGAATCACTATACCAATCAGACCTGCCATAATCTAATGCTGTACCTAATTTAAAGAGATCAGCAAATCTGTGTGCCATGATGGCCCAATCCTGTCTGTTAATAAGTACTTCACCACCAAATTCATTATCACAGATTATAGGATAACCAAAGCAGATATTATTAGCTTCGCCCCATTTAATAGCATTATAGTAGGATGCATCTGATGGAACGTCGGTAAATCGTGTTTTCTCCGGAGCATCAGGGCTTCCTGCCAGTTCATAGAGCGTCTGAATCGCCTGCCCTCTTGTAATAAATGTTTCATCGTCTGAAAGCCCATCATTTGTATCGAGTTTACAATCAGGAACTTTTTCACCGCTGAACTTAGCATTTACTTTTGAACCTGTTATTCTGTCATCAAGTGCAATACAGTGTCTGAGTTCATCGAAAGGATCGCTGCTTCCTCCGTAATCAATCGTCTTAGAGTACACAAAACCGAGCTTTTCAGTCTCGTGAACATAAGTTCCCTCATTATAAGCCTTACAAAGACGATAATTCTTGCTCAAATCTATATTCTCGATACTGCTGAGCCCGAATGCCAAAAGATAGTAGAGCTTAGGATTATGAGATAAATCTAGTGATTTCAGCTCTGTATCACATTCAACTGCGAGGTATGCAAGTTCAGGATTATTAGACAGATCCAGTGATTTAACACCGTCGTTATAGTTACAAACAAATTCCAGCAGATGTGGATTATTTTTAATATTTACATTCTTAGCTGCTGTCTTTCCTATATTATAGTACTGCAGCTCTTTCAGATTTGATACATCTACATCACCAAGTTCCTCATTCCACCATATATCAAGTCTTTTCATTAATGGATTATGAGAGACGTCAAGTGATTTAAGATTATTTTCAAAACATGTCAGTTCGCAAAGAAGCGGATTATTAGACACATCAAGCTCCGTCAGCGCACATTTACTGCAAAACAGATTCTCGAGTTCAGCATTGTTCGACACATCCAGTTCCTTAAGATCAGGATTTGAATTACATTCAAGATAAGCAAGCTTAGAGTTATTACTGAAGTCCAGTTTTGTAAGTTTGCAATTAAAACAGTATACCCAGGAAAGATTAGGACATGGTGAGAAATCCAGTTCTGTCAGATCATTATAGGAACACCATACTCCTTCAAGTTTCGTATTAGCTGACAGATCCAGTTCTGAGATGTGATTTCCTTTGCACCAAAGCCCTTTCAATTCAGGAAAATACTCAATTCCTTTGACAGAATAAACATCACTGTTCTCACAGTACAAATTCCATGTATATTTAATCTCATCCTCATCCAGAATTCCGTTACCATCGTCGTCAGAATTTATTGCAACACACTCCCTGAAATTCGGATCCGGAAAATGTTCCTCATCGATGGGAACACCCTCAATAACATTATCTTCTTCTGC
>CACZOE010000172.1 GCA_902782695.1 uncultured Lachnospiraceae bacterium
AATATGGACATATATACAAAATTAGAAAAATGCATAAAAAGTAAAAAGAATCCGGACCTGATTCTTTCCCGAGAGAATGATTACATGCTTCTCTATCACCTCTCGCCCGTCAGGAGAAATATCATCGACTGGTTTGAGTTTCCGGAGGGAAAGACAGTGCTGGAGCTGGGTGCCGGAACAGGTATTATTACAGAATACCTGCTGGACAGATGGCTGAATGTAACTGCTTTTGAGCCGGACGCTAGGAAGATGCGGGTTCTGCAGGCTCGTATTCAAAAATCCTTCGGCAGTATTCCTAACAGGTTTCGACCTCTGGGTAAGGCAGAGGAGTGCCAGCAGGCGAATAAAAAGGGTTATGATTTTGTACTTATGATTGATACATTTTCCCCTGAGTATCTGGACATTGCAGCTCAGTGCATGAATCAGGGCGCAACCCTTTTAATAGCTACTGAAAAGAAATATGCTGAGCCGGTATGGAGTATTAAGAAGGAAGATTCTATCTATACTCTTGAAAATATAGAAAAGCTGCTCGCTGAGAAAGGTCTTAAGATCAGCGATACTTTCTATCCTGTGCCGGATCATATACTTCCGATGGAAATCAGAAGTGAGGACACTGCTGAGTCGGCGGGATATCTCATAATAGCCGGCAAGGAATCATAGCTTTTTAAAAGTTGAAACAGTGATTATCTAAAATAAAAAAGGAGTCCGATATGAAAAAACTAGTCTATGCAAAATTTAATACACTCAGAAAACCGGACTTCCGACTGGCTACATTTATCAGAGAGACTGCAGATAGTAAGGAAGTTGTTAAGCATCCTATCTGTAAGGATGCTGTAAGTCAGATAGAAACACTACAGTCAGCTTATGACAGCCTGAAGGGATATTATAATAATATCCGCCTTCTGAAGGGCAAAAGATCCGGGGATGACCTGATTTTCCCATTCATAGATGGTGAACCCTTACTTCCAAAGATAGATCTGGATAACAGTTCCCTCAGTACAGTGAAGGACATCCTGAAGGAGGCTATGGATATCATTTTCGATATCAATGAGGATTTCATAACTTCGTTTCTCCCGACAGATGGATTTAAGCGAGTTTTTTCAAAGGCTTCACTTGAAACTATAAAGCAGCTGATGGATAAGACAGGGAGAAATGTAAAAGCTCTCCGTGTGTCAAATCCGGACTGCATTTTTGACAACTTTATCAAATCCGGAAATGATGTTTATTGTCTGGATTATGAGTGGATATTTGATTTTCCTGTGCCTCTCAGTTATCTGAAATTCCGCGCATTATATTTCTTCTACCAGGATAATAAGGATAAGCTGGAGGATAGAATAGGCTGTGATGATTTCCTTCAGATGTTTGGCTTTGGAAATATAGAACTGACTCTGTTTAATGATATGGAGGACAGCTTTCAGGAATATATCTTCGGAAAAGACAGGGAAAGACTGTATCTGGAGAGATACAGAGCTTCCAATTCAGGCTACAGAAATGGTGTTCAGTCCGGAGCATTTTCAGACAGGAACTCTGTCCTGGGAACTACATTTTCTGATGATAATAATACCGGAGAAAATGGTTCTAAACAGGCAGGTAGCATATTTCCAGCATTTAAGCCGGGAGCATTTAAACCAGGTTCTTTTAAACCAGGAAATACCGGAAAAGGTTCGATTAGTGAGGGCCAGTCTGCTGGTGAGGCTGACGGTAAGAATGCAGCAGCCCGCACGGCTGAAAAGTTTGCAAAGGGGGCTGAGAAACAGTACCTGCTGGGCAGATCACGCATAAAAAATATATTTAATAAAAAGGTTCTGACGTCAGAAGAGAATGTTCGTTATCTCGAAAGAAGGATGGCAGAGCTTACTGAAGAGACAGAAGGAAATTATGATTCCTGGATAAGAAGATGTGAGGAGGAATTCTCCCGTGAGTCTACATTTTCTGCAAATCCTCTGATTTCTATAGTTATTTATACTGATGAGAGGACAGCGGGCTTAGATAAATCCATAGAGGAGCTTTATGATATAAGCATGAGGAGCTTCGAATCCAGCTTTTACAAGAACTTCGAGGTAACAGGAGTTGACTCGGTGAAGGGTGACTATGTGCTCTTCATTCCTGCTGGAGATACATTATCTCCTAGAACTCTTTCTGAAATAGTTAAAAGGATAAATGAAGTCCCGAATGTGGACATGATATATTTTGATGAGGATATAGTCACAGAAAGTGGTCGTTTTGATCTGGGTTACATGAAGCCTGACTGGTCAGTGGACTTCTTCTATGCAAATGGTTATATAGGCGATACGGCTGTTTTCAGCAGACTTATATTCAGAAGCATAGTTAAACCGGCTACAAAGGAGTCGGGTTCTCAGTGGATGTATGCTTCTGTACTGAAGCTATCTGAGAATAACTGCAGGATAGAGCATATAGCCGGTGTTCTGAAGCATGGAGCTCCTAAGCCGGCTATGACCGATGACCAGATCAGAGAGACTGACAGAATGAGGAAATATCTGCTTGAGCAGATGCTGGGCAGAATGGGTGTAGCTGCATTTGTTGAAATGAATACTGACCTTGTGAGGGGAGTGGATCATTTCAGAATCAATTACAGGGTTTCAAATGATGACAGCGTTTCGATAATCATTCCGTCGAAGGATAATGCTGATATGCTGCTTAAGCATATAGGTAAGATCAAGGAGACATTGTCAGGTAATTCAGAGAATTCATCCATTGATTATGAGATAATAGTTGTTGATAACGGCAGCTCTTCTGAGACAAAAACTCGTCTCGAAAGTGCGCTGAAGGAAGAAAATGTAACTTATATCTATGAGAAAATGGATTTCAATTTCTCCCGCATGTGCAACAAGGGAGCAAGTGCTGGAAGGGGCAGATACCTGCTGTTCCTGAATGATGATATAGAAGTGACCGACAGCAGTTGGATGGCCAGGATGCTTGGACAGGCTGCGAGAAAGTGGACCGGAGCGGTTGGTATAAAGCTGCTCTATCCTGGAACGACACTTATCCAGCATGATGGAATCGTTAACAGAAGGCGTGACCCGGTTCATATATTCTCAGGAATGGATGACGGACCGGATCTGTACCATATGAGAAACTGCGCAGACGTAAATGTGCTGGCTGTGACAGGGGCGTGCCTTATGGTAAGCCGTGAAAAGTTCGAGCAGGTTGGTGGATTTAACGATGATCTTCCGGTGGCCTATAATGATGTAGATCTATGTATGAAGCTTTATGAGGCTGGATATGTAAATGTAGTAAGAAATGATACATTTCTATATCACCATGAGTCTCTTACAAGGGGCTCGGATGCTAGTGGAGAAAAGTATGCCCGCCTGATCAAGGAGAAGGATAAGCTCTACGCTGCTCATCCGAAGTTCGAGAAGACAGATCCTTTCTATAGTCCGTATCTTACACAGACCGGTGTGGACTGCGGCTATGCATTTGAGAGATTTGACAGATACGAGGTAACTCCACTTTATAAAGAAAGTGGAAGGGGAAAGACTTCATTTAGTGATGCGGTACCTGACAGCAAACCTTCAAGCGGAATTCTCAGAGAAATCGATCTGGTGCAGGTGGATTACAATGTGATCATAGAAGGCTGGGCATTCAGACCTGGAGATATATTTAACATAGATAAGGAAGTAAGTCTGCTTCTGGTGAGAACCGGTGATAGTGGTCTGGCTGGAACAGGAACTTCGAGTTCAGTAAGCGTTGACGGCCTTGAGGGATATATGATCACCACCACCAGAAAGAGAAGAAATGATGTGGTAGAGGCCTATCCGGGTGAAAGCGCCATAGACTTCTCAGGTTTCATAGCAAGAATAGACAGAGCCCAGATAGCATCGGGCAGATACGATATCGAGATAATTTTTGATAAGAAGAGATACAAGACTTCAAGGAAGCTGGAAGCCTGAGAGCTTCATGTTAACTGACAAGCAGTTTTAATCATGGCAAAGCTGTAGGAACTCCTTAGGAATAAGAAATGATAAGAGAAAATCAACGAATCCTCAACTTCATAAATGCACTGACAGATGCACTTATACTGTTCATTGCTTACATGATATCTACATATATCAGATTTTATATCATGTACGGTGCAAAGCCGAAGCTGGGCATAGCCTGGAACAGAAATTATTTCCTGGCTGCTGCGCTTTTTGCTGTAGTTGAAATCCTTTTCTTCTACTTCGCACATATCTATTCAGTGACCAGGCGTTCGAGGCTGTATCGGGAGATTGAGAAAATCCTTGCCACAGGAATCATGGCTATCCTACTTCTTATGGCATTCTTATATTTCACACGAATAGTTGATTTCTCCCGTATCGCCATCACCATCTTTTATCTGCTTTCTTCGGGACTTCTGATAGGAAAAAGGATAGTTCTCAGATACACACTCAGATACTACAGGAAGAAGGGCTACAACCAGAAACATGTAGTTCTGGTAGGAGACGGAGAGCTGGCAAGAACCTATCTGGAGGGACTCAGGAAGGAACCTGAGCTGGGATACACAGTTGATGGCTACGTAAGCAAGATAGATAAGGAAGGTCTCGGTAAGAGACTGGGAACCTATGAAGAGATAGACAAGATTCTGGACAGAACAGGTATCGACGAGGTTGTTATCGCGCTTGAAATCCATGAGGTTCAGTTCATGAAGAAGATACTGGCAGCCTGTGATAAATCAGGTATCAAGCCATGTATCATTCCGTATTTCAATGAGTACATGCCTACCCATCC
>CACZOE010000173.1 GCA_902782695.1 uncultured Lachnospiraceae bacterium
CACGCACTACAAGCTGATCAGGCAGTTCAAGGATTATGCTCTGATAAGGCTCCATCTTGATACAGGAAGAACACACCAGATAAGGGTCCATATGTCGTATATAGGTCATCCGCTTTTGGGGGACAATCTATATGGAAAAGAGATCCCGGATGATCATGGGATGACAAGAGCTGCCCTTCACGCGGCACATCTTGAATTTAAACAGCCTATAACAGGAGAGGAGCTGGCTTTTGACGCGGATCTTCCACCTGATATGGCGGTACTTATTTAATAATAAAAGGAAGCTCACAGCGAGCTTCTTTTTTTATGCCTTGTGTGCGTTGTAACGATATTACGATGCCTATGTGATGAATTAATGATTTGGCTTGAATACAGGTTTTTCAATGGTTTAAAATATTAATTATTTATAAAAATATAAAAATTTTATAAACAATAATTATTTTTGAGAGGTTACTAAATGGGGAATTATGATGATGTGATAATGAATTATGAGGCCACCAGGGGTGCAATGCTGGATCATATTCAGATCACGGAAGAGGAAGCAGCGCTACTTAAAAATCTGGATGATGTTCATGGTGATCTTATTGACTACTGGCTTGGGGAAAGTGGTGAAGTTTTCCGCCAGATGGCATCCACGATAGAAGCGGAAGTGGGTGATGCCATGAGGTTCTCTGAGAACTGTACAGTAGGTAATGATCAGCTTATTACTAATGCAGAAGAACTTGATGTCGACAGATCGAATTCGCTGGGGACATCAACGGACGGTTAAGGAGGCTGTCCGATGTTGAAAAGAATAAAAAAGTATTTGGAGGGAGCTGACTAATGGCTTGCAGATGCAGGGATATAAAACTATACGATGCAGATATTACTGCTTTGGAAGAAGCTGCGACTCACGCGCAGAAAATAATTGATAAGCAGATTTCTATTGATGATTCAATTGATACGTTAAAGATTTCTTATACAAAGAGTGTTAAGGGACCTGACGGTTTTGGCACAGCATTTGATGACATACATGATGGAGCCATTGAAAATGCAAGAATGATCAAGAGCCAGATTGATGGGGCAATTCTCACTGTCAAGGCCAATCGTGCATCAGCACAGGCAGAGGATGACAGTTGGGCTTTTGAGCATGAGTTTTAAGACACGAGAACTGAATAAAAACTATATTGGGGAAAATGAATCATGCAGATAATTTTATTAAGCTATTCCAGACTGGGGAAGGTTGTAGAAGAGTATGCACCTTTAAAAGAAAGACTCAGCAGTTGGAATAGTATCATTACTTCTGATAATGAAAAGGAATACAATGATAATTCGGGAGCATCAGCTACCGTAATGTATGAAAGAGTATTGGCATTTATGAATGCGGATTTTACTACGCTGGTAAATAACGCTGAAAAAATGTATTCAATACTTGAATTTGCAAAAGAGAGAACAGCCGGTCTTCTTTGTGCCTGTGAAACATTTCCGGATATTCTAAAGGGAGGTCCAATAGAGAGCCCGCTATACTGGCAGAGCCGTAATGCAGCTCCTTCTCTGGATATCCTTTATTTTGACGATGAGGATTGTAAAAAAGATGACTACAGTGGCACCATTAAGGATCAGACAGATAATGTAGAAGAATGCTGTAAAGTTTTGCCTGAAGAAATAGCTGCACTTCGAGCTTCTTTGGGAAAAGTAGAGACTGTAAATGTGAATGTCGAAAGCAATATAGCAGTTGTAGAGGAATGCATTACAAAGGAAATGTATACTAAGACTTTGTATACAGCTATGACTTTATATGTTGCCGGTATCAAGGGATTGGAAGCGGTTGTAATTGACAGTCTTTCTCCTCTTATTGATGAGGAAGCCAAGAAGTTCCATATGAGAGATTATGACTATACAGGTGAAACCACTGACAACTTCGCATTTATCAAGAGAGCACTTTATAAGGATATGGGATACACTGACGAGGAAATTGATGCTATTCTCGGAACCAATGATGAAGGAAGAGGCATCAGAACCGGACTTAAAGGATCCGGATTTGTTACCATAACAGATCTTCCTGAAGATAATTATGGCGGAAGTCAGATGTGGTATCAAAAGACAAGTTGGTATTTGGACTTGGAAAATCGTACACGAGGAAATGGGTGTGGAGTAATAGCTGCTGTTAATATGTATCTGTATATGACAGGTCAGACAGAAGTAACACAGGCTGAGTTTAAGGCTTTAGTGGATGAGTATTTCAATGCAGGCGATTATGACGGTGAGAGTTTTGTTGTTCGTGGAGCTACATCCGAAGCCAGAAAAGCAGCGGTAAAGGGATTTACGGGTGCAACTCCTGAACAGATAGAGGATTTCATTGAAAGAATGTGTGCCAAATACCCTGATAAACCTGTAACTGTACAGGTTGAATGGGATTGGGGAAAGGGCATGGAAGATGATTATGAAACCATGAAGACAAATCTGTCAAATGACACTCCTGTTGTATGGGCTTGGTTTGACTGGGAAAATGGAGCTCTGGGCGGAGATGAAAAGCTAACGTTATATAGATATGATGAGACTAATCATGAGTATACGAACATACCATTGCAGGATGGTACAGATAGAGGCTGCTCACCAAGTCATTACGTAACAGCTACAGCCGTATACGAAGTTGTAAATGATGATGGCTCTGTAAGGAGAATGGTAGAGGTTTCAACATGGGGGGAAAAGCTCTATGTTGATTATGATGAGTATATTGACCTTTGTGGTAATAATCCGGATAATTTACCGTTTTCCAGTGTGACAAATACCACAGTAGGAGGTAGATAATGAAAAGAATATTTCGTGCTATATCAATAGCATTGCTTACATGTGTGCTGATTTCAGGATGTGGACGTATTCCCAAGGAGGTAGCTGAGTATAAAGAGTGGTATGAAGCTCTTCAAATAAGTGAACATAAAGAACTTCAGTATGATGGATTTGGTGTTAATGAGAACAGACTGTCTCTTGGAATAATATGTGCCCCCGAAAATATTGGGGAGCTGAGTGATATAGTTAATAAGCATAATGAATTTGTTGAAGCTAATCCTGAATATTTTGGTGATGATATTGAGATTCATATTTTATCAAGTCAAGGAAGCCCGGTATCTTCTCTGAACTTTTATAATAAAGCGGGAGAGTATTATGGAGAAAAAAGTGGCGAAGGAATAGCTGAAGGAAAAGACATTAAATACTTAAGTGCGAATCTGTTTGACCTCAAAGAATCATTTGAGAAGGGAACTTATGAATTTTCTATTCCTGTACTTGTGCTTACAGTAGAGAATCCTGAATCTGTTAATTCTGAGGATTTTGAGTTTCTTAAGAGCTGCACTAATCTTAGGCAGATTATAATTTATTACAACGCACTTGGCTATGACATGACCCCTACACTTGAGGGTATCAATAAATATGCTCCGGGAGTAGAAGTGTATCAGGTTATAGAGGGCGGAGAACTTCAGAAGTGGCAGTAGCTCTAATTTGAAGATGTTGAGGAAGACCAGCTATGAAAAGAATAACTATAATTGCTATTGTTACGGTAATCCTATGTACTTTTATCACAGGCTGTTCGCATACTCCGGAAGCTGTCAAAGAATATGAAGAGTGGTACGAAGCACTTCAGATTAATGAACATAAAGAAATAGAATATATGGGCTTTAGCCATAACGATAATACATTGTCATTAAGCATAGACTGCAATTATGAGAATCTGAGCTTGTTCAATGATGTGATCAAACGACACAATGAATTTGTAAAGAAGAATCCGGATTATTTTCCTGAAAACTCTAAAATAAATATACTATCAGGGTATGGGACTCCGCAGGTTTTCATTGATTGTTATAATAAGCCCGGAGATTATTTTGGAGAAATTAGTGGAGAAGGAATTGAAGAAGATAACGAAATTAAGTATATGAGTGGCGATGTTATGGAGTTTAAATATGCTTATGACCAATGCAAAAATGAGTTTTCAATTCCTGTGCTGATTTTATCTGCACATTATACAGGAACAATAAATCATGATGATTTTCGGTTTCTGGAGCAGTTTAAAAATGTTGAGCAGGTAATTATCTATTTTAGCGAACTTGATTACAACATGGAGGTTGTTACGGGAGCAGTGTATGATTATTGCCCTGATGCAGAAGTCTACGAATTAGTTAAAGGGCGGAAATTGAAAAAGTGGTAGATAAATAATAGTTACAGTTCAAAAATAACTAGAAATAAAAGGCTGGGAATAGAGAAATTAGTATGAGAAAAATTATATCATGCGCTGTGTTGGTGGCTTTGTTTGCTATATTTATCACAGGTTGTTCGAATACACCCAAAGAGGTTAAAGAATACAAAGAGTGGTATGAGGCTCTTCAAATAAGTGAACATAAAGAACTTCAGTATG